>JAEZBP010000815.1 GCA_023427125.1 Pseudomonadota bacterium
CCCGCCGACCGATCCCCGGCTCTGCGCGCCGAGATCGCCGGGGGATCGATGCGGCCGGAGCAGGGGATCGATGTTCGGGAGCACCCAAGACGCGAACGGGAGCGAATTTTGGGATGCCGGGAGCGAATTTCGGGGTCAACCGAGCGAATTTCGGGCCTCGACCCCCGGGGGATGGGCCCAGGCGAACCTCCGCGGGCGTGCGCCGAGCCGCTGTTGGGAGCGAAGCCGCGCACTTCGGGCCCAGCGGCGCGGGGGATCGATCGGTGGTGGAAGGACTCGCGCATCACCGCGCCTTCGTGCCTGCGCCGACCGCGAGTGCAAACGGCTCGGCGCCGCCCGGGCGGGATCGGTCGAGCGTCCGCCAGCGCGAGGGCCTCACAACCGGCACTTGAGTGGCACCATCATGGTGCCATGCTGAGGCGGGTCGGACGTGGAGAAGAGGAAGCCGACCTACGACCTCGAGAGCTTCCGCAGCGAGTTCTGAGCGGTCGACCGACTCCGCATGACCCGCACGGCGCGGGACTCCGCGCTCGCCCTTGGATTCAGCCTTCAGGACGTTGTCGATGCGATCCAGGCGATGACCCGGCAGCACTTCGTCAAGTCGATGACGACCTTCGCCGACTCGCGCATCTGGCAAGACGTCTACCACGTGCCCTTCGGCGGAGTCGTGCTCTACGTGAAGTTCATGGTGGACGACGAGGGAAAGCTGCTGATCTCGTTCAAGGAGAAGTGACGATGCAGCGCGCGAAGACGAAAACCTGCCCCGAGTGCGGTTCCGCGATGCGCTTCGGGCGCTTCGACGATTCGGTGGAGTACAAGGGCGTGCGGCGCGAGATCACGAGCAAGGGGTGGCACTGCCCGTCGTGCGGGGAGGCGATCCTCGAGGCCGAGGCTCTCGCGGCGAGCGAGCGGGCGTTCATCGAGCTGCGCGCCGAGGTGGATGGGGTGCTGCTGCCCGAGGAGGTCGCCGAGGTTCGCGCTCGTCTGAAGCTGTCCCAGCGAGAGGCCGGTCGGCTGCTCGGAGGTGGGCCGCGGGCCTTCCAGAAGTACGAGTCCGGTCAGGTGCCCGTCAGCGTGCCGATGAAGAACCTGCTGCTCCTCCTGCGCAACGACCCGAAGCGCTTGAAGGAGCTGACGGGGAAGGCGGCCAAGGGCAAGCACTCCGCGGCGACGTCGAGAGACGAACCCGAAGGACGGTCGAGGCGCGCTGGCCAGCGTGACAGCTGACGGGCGGTGCGGGTGTTAACCACCGTGCTCGCGTAAAGGCGACCTGCTCCGCCGCCCGCCGCGTCGAGCGCTCGACCGGCATCGCCGAGCGCATGGCCGCCCGTCGATAGCCGCCTCAGCGGCGCCACGGTCGCCGCCTGCCAGAGCGAGTCGGCGCGGGAGGCCTCGATCCGGCGATCAGGATCGAAGACCTCCTCGCGCGTGAGCCCCGCGGGCTCAGGAGCTCGCCGGCGTCAATCCCGAGTCGCTCGCAGGCTTCGACGAGGGCTCGGCTCGCGATGGAGAGGACGCTGTCCAAGAGCGGCCCGCACCATACCAGCGCGAGCCGCGCGCGAGCGCCGCGATCACCAGGAGCGCGCCGAGCACGAGCGCGACGATCGGAAACCAGTCGCCGAGCGCCGCGTAGAGCGTCCCGACCCGATGGCGGGGCAGGCTCACGACGAGCACGCGGTCTCCTCCGTCGAAGGCGCTGAGGCAGCCGCGCGTGCGGCCGCACGGATCGATGCCGGCCGAGAGCCCGAAGCGCGTCGAGCGCAGGATCGACAGACGCCGGTCGACAGACGCCGGTCGACAGGCGCCGGTCGACAGCTCCGCCGACGCTCTGGCGAGCCCCGCTTACGCCGCACGGCAGCGGTCAGGTATGTTGCGCGTGACTCGAACACGAGGGGAGCGCATGAGCGAGCGGCGGCCCAAGGGCGACGATGTGATGGATCTCGAGGAGGCGCGGCGCTTCCTCTGGCGGACGAGCGACCTCCCGGAGGAGCCCACGCCTCACGCGCCCGAGCCTCTCGCGCCCGCTCCGGCCGACGCGGGTGAGCGGGCGCGAGAGGACGAGCGGGCGCTCGCGCGCCTGCGCGAGCTCGCGGCGCGGATCGATCGCGTGTGGAAGATGTCGGGGAAGACCCAAGCGGCGGCGACGATCGCGCTCGTCGACAAGGTTTAATTCGATCTGCGCGCCCTCGTCGGGCTCAGCGGCGCGCCGGAGCTCTGCGTTCGGTTCGCGCGTCTCGTCGCGCGGCACTACCGGCGGCTGCCGTCGCAGCTGCGGCGGAACGTGGGGCACGCGCTCGGGTTCCTGGAGCTCGGCGGGCCCGAGGTCGGCGCGCTCTTGGTCGAGGTCGCGACGCTCGGTGAGGGCTCGCTCTCGTTCGGGATCGAGCGTGCGATGCGCAAGCGCGAGGCGTGGCGCGAGGCGCGCTCGGCCGTGCCCGAGCTCGGACGGCTCGTCGTCGAGGGCAAGCGCTGGGAGGTGCGCCGGCTCGCCGTGCGATACCTCGCCGGCGCGAACACGCCGGAGGCCGTCGGGTTTCTACGGCGCGCGCTGCGCCTGCCGCACCTCGGGGTGCGATGCGAGGCGCTGAGGTCGCTCGAGCCGGACAAGGGCGAGGTCACGGAGGACGACGTGCGCTTCCTCGTGGAGGACGCCGTCGACCACCCGCTCGAAGAGGGCTTCGAGGAGCGGCAGCTTACGCTCACCGACGACTACCCGAAGGCCATCTTGCGAGCGCTCCGGTTCGTGCAGCCTCCCGGGTTGGCGCCGCACATCGAGCGGATCCTGACCTACGACTGCGCCCACATCCGGCGCGAGCGGCACGGCCTCGACGACCCATGGGCCCTCGCGGCGCTCGCGATCATCGATCCCGCGCGCGCGCGGCCCTGGATCGAGCGGCGGCTGATCGGCGAGAGCAGCGTCTACGACGCGGTGCACGGCGCGCTCGAGCTCCCGGAGGCGGAGGCGGAGGAGCTGCTCGGCACGTTCGTGACCGGCGCCGACCGCGCGGCGATCGAGTGGGCGCGCCGCCTGTGGGCGAAGCGCTACCGGCGCGAGCTCCCGCTCCCCGAAGGCGAGCGGATCCTCGACGGGCTCCCCCCGCTCGAAGGGCCGCCGAGCGAGAAGCTCCTCTCGCGCCTGAGCGTGCTCCGCTCGGGGCCGGACGAGGCGCGGAGCGCGCTCGTCGAGGTGCTGCTCGGCGAGCCCGCCGACGACCACGAGACGTTCGCGCTGCTGACGTTTCTCCTCGGCCGCTCCTCGAGCCTCTACTGGTTGAAGGCTCCGTCGGCGCCGAAGCTGGCCGATGGCTGGGCCGCGCTCCTGCTCGACCGCTACGGAGCCAAGGGAGAGCGGGTGCTCATGGAGCTCGCGGAGCGCGACGCGGACGTCGGGTACTGGTCCGGCTGGGTCGGGCGCGCCGTGCACGCGAGCTCGCGCCTCGCGCCCGCGAACGTCGCGCTCCTTCGGGCGAAGCTCGAGGCGCCGATCCACGCGCGCGACTTCTCGCGCAAGAGAAGCGCGATCGCGCTCCTCCTCCTGAGCAGCCTCGGGCCGAGCGAGGGGGCGCGCGAGCGGCTGTGGCAGCTCGCGATCGAGGAGCCGAAGGCCGTGGAGCCGGGCCGCTTCCACACCGACGGCGACGTGCTCCGGACCCTGGCGAGCGTCCCGGCCGATCCCGCCTTCGACGAGCGGCTCGTGAGCGAGGCCCGCGCCGCGATCGCGGGCGGCGATCTCATGCGGGCCCGGCGCCTCCTCTACGTCGCATGGGCGCGGAAGGTGGAGGCCGCGCTTCTGCTCGCGAAGGAGCTCGTCGATGCGGCGGACGCGCACACGGACGAGGCGGGCCGCAGGCTCGTCGGCGACGCGGGCTATGCGCTCAGGGCGGCCGAGCGCATCGACATCGGGTGGGTCCGCGCCTGCCTCGACGATCCCGCGTCGTGGCGCTTCGACGTGGCCGAGTGCGCGATCACGAAGGACTGGCCGGCTGGCGCAGAGCGCCGCGAGGTGATGCGCCTCCTCGACGCGGCGGCGGGCTCGAGCGCTCGGAGCGGCCGGCCGCGCGCGCTCGCGCTGTCGGCGCTCGTGTCGTGGCACGAGATCGGCCTCTCCGATCCGCGGATCGAGGAGGCGCTCGCGACCGCGGAGCCGGAGGCGACGGCGATACTGCTCGGGCGCATGCGCTTGCGGCACCACTTCCACGGCGGCGCGATGCCGGAGCAGGCGATGAACCGCGCGCGGCTGCGTGTACTGCGCGACGGGAGCGCGACGGTCGCGAGCGAGATCCTCGACGACGTCGGCGAAGCACCGGGCTTCACCGACCTGCTCGCGGAGGCCCTGTCGCGCGGCGAGGTGCACCCGGACGTGGTCGACCTGGCGCGCTTCGCGTGCGGGATCCCGTCGGAGGCCGAGCTCTACTGGCAGGACGAGCCCGACGAAGACGAGAGAGACGACTGAAGCCAGGGGCTCTTCCGTCCGAGCATCAGCGCCCAAGTCGATGAGGATCGTGAACGCCATCGAGGCCGCGCTGCAGGCCCGCTCGCACGTGCCTGCGGGCCCTCCGTCGCCCTGGCTCGGGTGGCTCGCCGTCTGCCTCTGCCGCCAGCGTGTTCGGCAGCAATGGCTGGTCCGAGTGGCGCGCGAGCGGCTCTCGGATGCGCGCGACGGGGAGGGCGACGCCCCCGGGCTGGCGGGCTGGCGCTACTCGTTCCACGGCCAAGGCCTCTGCTTGATCGGTCCCGGCAACGAGAGCCTGGACTACGACTTCCACGACGACGAGGGCCGGACCATCGACCCTACTTCTTCGCGTGGCGGGTCGCGGGGCTCGATCCGGCGCCGCTCCCCGAGGCGCGCCTCGTGCGCTGGTTGATCGGCGCGCAGACGATCGTCTCGGGGCTCGACGAGCTGCGGCGGCTGGGCCTGCTCGAGCCGCCGGCGAGCACGCACGTGTTCGAGCTCTGCCCGTCGCTCGAGGCTCTCTCATCTCGAGTCGCGGCGGCGCGCTTCGACGAGCCCAGCGTGCGCGCCTCGTTCGCTGCGCACCTCGGGGATCGCGAGCTCGCCGGGGATGGCGCTCCGCGCGAGCTGGCCGATGCGCATCGCGACTTCCTCCTCTCGCGGCTCGTGCCGCGAGCCAGCGCGGTACGCGTCCTGCGCGAAGTCGCGAGTGCGCTTCCGGAGGATGCCCTCGCCGCGGCGTGCACCGAGCTGCTGCGCGGCCCGGTCGACCCGACCACCGGCCACGCCATCGAGGCGTTGGATCGGTGCGCGGCGCCCTTCACGGCGCAGGTCGACGTCCTGCTCGATCGCCTCGATCCGGCCGAGCACCACCCGTATGCAGCGTGGGCCGCGGCGAAGTACCTCCTCGCGCGAGGGGCGGCGCGCGAGCGGGCGCTCGCGACGGTCCTCGCCTTCGCCAGCGTCGAGACGGTCCGCGGCTTTCGCGGCAACCCCTACGTCGCCCAGCTGGCGATGCTGCTTCTCGAGCACGCGCCCGAGCGCCCGCAGCCTCACGTCCGGGCGGCGCTGCGCTCGACCACTCCGATGGTGGTCGAGGAGATGGCGGCGCTCCTCGCGTCGATCGACAGGCCGTGGTGCCATCGGGAGCTCGAGGCCGCTCTGCGCGCGCCGCTCGGCGCGGATCGCTCGGCGTCGAGCTGCCGGCGATACGTCGCGGCGGCGCTCGCACACTGCACGGG
>JAEZBP010000866.1 GCA_023427125.1 Pseudomonadota bacterium
CCCCCGCCGACCCCGCCCCGCGGGCCGACCGGCGCGCCGCCCCCCCGGCCGGC
This sequence comes from Pseudomonadota bacterium, assembly GCA_023427125.1. GTDB lineage: Bacteria > Myxococcota_A > Polyangia > Polyangiales > Sandaracinaceae > JAEZBP01. Next base: position 54 of record JAEZBP010000866.1, read on the forward strand.
GGCGAAGCCGGCGCCGCTCAGCACGGCGGTCACGACGCCGATCGCGACGATCGACACCGCGATCGGCACGCCGAGCGCGGGGAGCGTGACGCCGGCCGCGAGCGCGTCGACGCTGGTCGCGAACGCGAGCGCGAGCAGCGACAGCAGCGAGAGCGCGCGCCGCTCTCCGGCCTCACACGTGTGCGCGTCGTAGAGCATCTTGGCGCCGAGCGCGCCGAGGAGGGCGAACGCGATCCAGTGATCCCACGCGTCGATCCACCGCCCGAAGAGGGACCCGAGCGCCCAGCCGCCGAGCGCCATCGCGCTCTGGAAGATCCCGAACGTGAGCGCGAGCGTGACCCCGGTGCGCACCCGCGCGTCCCTCGCGGCGAAGCCGTGGCAGGCGGCGGCTGCGGTCGCGTCCATCGCGAGCGCGACCGCGAGCGCGCTCAAGGTCCAGATCCAGCTCGGCACGACCGTCGGTAGCGCGCGGCGCGGCCGATCGCCAGAGCGAAGCGAGGTGACGGCATCCCGACACCTGCCGGCGTTCGCAGGCGTCGGGACCGATGGGATCGCAGCGCAACAGCGCTACGCGGCGTCGGGGAAGCCGCCCTCGCGCGCGATCTCGAGCATGCGCGGGCCCACCACGAACATCCCCGGCAGGCTGGTGTGCGGGCTGAGCTCGCCGTTGACCACGGCCCAGTGGAGCGCGACGCGCACGCGCCGCGGGTCGAGCCGATCGCACATCGCGACGATGTCCTTCTCGATGATCGGATAGCGCCCGCCTTCGCTGAGCATGAACGCGACGTCCGAGAGGGTCTGGAGGACCGCTCCGCTTGGAACGAGCGACACCACGTTGGACTGCATGATCACCTCCCAGGGCCCGGGTCTACGCGCTCGAGGCCTTCGCCATCCGTCCGCAGTGTTCGTGCCACCGCCACGCATGCGGGGAGACCCGATGCGGCGCGTGGCCAGCTGCCACGGGCGCCCCGCGATGCCGCCGCCGCGCGCGCGAGTGATCCGGGCCGCGACCCGCGCCCCGAAGCTCGGTCCGGGTCGCCGGGGCCTCCACAATCTCTCTTCCCCCCGGAAACCCGGAACGAACTTCGGGCCGGGGGTATATGGTCCCGCCGGTGAGAGACGAGCTGACCGCGACCCTGGTGAAGCCGCTCGGGCGAGTGATCGCCGCCGGGCACCCGTGGGTCTACCGCGACGCCCTGCGCGCGTTCGACGCCGAGCCCGGCGCCATCGTGACGGTGCGCGACGCCGACCGGCGCTTTCTCGGCCGCGGCATCGCCGAGCGCGGCCCCATCGCGGTGCGTGTGTGGACCACGCGCGACGAGCCCCTCGACGAGGCCTTCGTCCGGCGCCGCGTGCGCGAGGCGGTCGCGCTGCGCCGGCGCCTCTCGCCGCCTCACACCGACGCTGTGCGTCTTCTCCACGGCGAGGGGGATCGCCTCGGCGGCGCGGTCTGCGATCGCTACGCGTCGACCGGCGTGCTCGCGCTCGACGGTGAGGGCGTCCTCGCGTGGCGTGAGGCGATCGCGGCGGCGCTGATCGAGGAGGCGAGGCTCGACGGTCTGCTCGTCCGCACCGGCCGCCGCGGGGAGAAGCAGCGCGAGGTCGCCCACGGGGAGGTGCCCGACGCGCCCATCGAGGTGCGCGAGCACGGCATGCGCCTCTTGGTCGACGTCTGGCGCGGACAGAAGACCGGCCTCTTCCTCGATCACCGCGAGTCGCGCCGCACGGTGCGGCAGCTCAGCGAGGGCATGCGGGTCTTGAACCTCTACGGCTACACGGGCGGCTTCTCGATCGCGGCCGGCCTCGGCGGCGCCCGCCGGGTGGACACCGTCGACGTCGCGGAGGGCGCGCTCGCCTTCGCGCGGCAGGGCTGGGCGCGGAACGAGCTGGCGCCCGGCCTCCACGAGACGTTTGCCGAGGACGTCCCCGCCTTCGTGGACGCGGCGCGCGCGCACAAGCGCCAGTGGGATCTGATCGTCGCCGACCCGCCGAGCTTCGCGCCCAACAAGGGCTCGAAGGACGCGGCGCTCAAGAGCTACCGCGCGCTCCACCGGAGCTGCCTGCGGCTCCTGAGCGAGGGCGGCCTCTATCTCGCGGCCTCCTGCTCGAGCCACGTGAGCCGCGACGCCTTCGAGCAGACGGTGCGCGACGGAGCCGAGAAGGCTGGGGTGGTCCTCCAGGTGCTCGGCCGCTGGGGCGCGGCGCCCGACCACCCGCGCCTGCTCGCGTTCCCCGAGGGCGACTACCTCAAGGTCCTCCTCTGCCGCGCGAGCCGCTGAGCGCCGTGAGCGCGACGACGGGCGGCGCGTCAGGCGGCGCGGGGATCGAGCGCGCTCAGCCGTAGCGAGAGCAGCGCCGCCGAGCACGCGCCTCGCCGATCGCGCAGCCGGCGCGAGTCGACGTCGCATCGCCGCAGCGCCAGGGCCGGCGCGCCGGGCGGGTTCGAGCCCCACCGGGTGCCGACGGCGCGGCGATAGCCGGCGGCGCGCACGGCGTCGGCGGCGCGTCGATCCCAGTCGCCGTTGGGGTAGCAGAACGACGCCACCGGAGCGCCGATCTCCCCTTCGATGCGGCTGCGCGATCGTCCCACCTCGTCCCGCAGCGCGCGCTCGTCGCACTGCGGCAAGAGCGCGTGGCTCATCGAGTGGGAGCCGATCTCGTGGCCCTCGCGCGCGAGCGTCCGCACCTCCGCCCAGCTCATCATCCCCGCCCACGCCGGCACCGGCGCGCCGGCCCGCTCGACCGTTCGGCGCACGAGCGCGTCGCGCTCCGCCGGTGATCGGCGCTTGGCGGCGCTCGCGAGCGCCAGCGGATCGGTGTGCCCCAGCGCGAGCGCGGCGAACCCGAGGCGGTCGTGCCAGAGCGGCTCGGCCCGATCGATCGCGTCGACGGGCACGAAGAAGCTGGCGCGGACGCCGCTTCGGACCAGCACCGGGCGCGCGTGCTCGAAGTTGTCGCGCTGCCCGTCGTCGAAGGTCACCGCCATGAAGGGCCGCGCCGGGTGCTCTCCCGAGGCGTGCCTCGCGTGCAGCTCCGAGAGGGGCCCCAGCGTGTAGTCCTTCGCGAGCGTGCTCAGCAGCCACCCGAGCTCGTCGGGCGTCACGGCGAGGTTCGGATAGGGGTACCGATCGCGGAGCGCGCGAGGCAGCACCCGGTGGAAGGTGACGACGACCAGGCGACCTCGATGTCGGCGGCGCGGCGCGGTCAGCCCGCTCGCCGCGGCGAGCGCGGCGACCGTGTCGCGCGCGAGCACCCGGAGATCCGCGCGCATGCTCGAAGGGCTCATCGACACGAGGGCATAGACGCCGCTCGTCGCGTGCGGAGAGATGGCGCCGAGCGCGCGCGTGGCGGTCGCGAGTCGGACCGCGGGATCTACGGTCGTGCGGGGGAGGTGGCTCGATGGCGTGCGACGACGAACGCGGTCTGTTTGGCGGGGGATCATCCCGATGAAGATCGCCTACCTGGTGAGTCAGTACCCGGCGCCGTCACACACCTTCATCCGGCGGGAGATCGAGGCGCTGCGGGCCGCCGGCATCGACGTCCACACCTTCAGCATCCGCCCGCCCGGCGCGGACGAGCTCGGCGCGATCGATCCGGACGAGCACGCCCGAACGTACGTCCTGCTCGAGAACAAGCGGCAGATGGTCGCCACTCATTTGAGAGAGATCGTCTCTAGACCGCGGCGCTACCTCCGCACGCTGAGCGACGCCATGCGGCACCGCGTCGACGGCTCGCGCGCGGCGCTGTGGTCGCTGTTCCACTTCGGGGAGGCCGTGCTCTTGGCCCGCGAGCTCGAGCGGCGAGGCGTCGTCCATCTGCACAGCCACTTCGCCAACGCGAGCGGGACCGTCGGCTACCTCGCGAGCCGCCACCTCTCGCTCCCGTGGAGCCTGACCCTGCACGGCAGCGTCGACTTCGACTTCCCCTCGGGCCCGATCTTGCCGCTCAAGATCGAGCACGCCACCTTCGTCGCCTGCGCGAGCCACTACGTGCGCTCGCAGGCCATGCGCGCGGTCTCCCCCGCGCTCTGGTCGAAGATGATCCTGGTGCGCTGCGGCGTGGAGGCGGGGCGCTGTCCTCCTCGCGAGGCGCGCGGCGGGCCGCGGCTGCGCATCCTCTCGGTCGGCCGGCTCTCGTCGGAGAAGGGCCAGCTCGGCTTGCTCGAGGCGTTCCGCGCCGTGCTCGACGCCGGCATCAACGCGGAGCTCGAGCTCATCGGGGAGGGCCCTCTGCGCGGCGCGCTCGAGCAGTGCGCGGTCTCGCTCGACCTCGGCGATCGCTTTCGACTCCTCGGGCACCAGAGCGAGGCCGAGGTCCTGCGTCACATGACCCGGGCCGACGTCTTCGCGCTCTCGAGCTTCATGGAGGGGCTGCCGGTGGTGCTGATCGAGGCGATGGCGATCGGAGTCCCGGTGGTCGCGCCCTCGGTGGCCGGCATCCCGGAGCTGATCGAGCCCGAGAAGACCGGCCTGCTCTTCCCCACCGGCGACTTCAGGGCGCTCGCGCGCGCGCTCCTCCGCCTCGCGAGCCAGCCGGAGCTCCGCCAGCAGCTCGCGGGTGCGGCGCAGGCGCGCATCCTCGAGGACCTCACGCTGCCGCCGGCGGCCCGGCCGCTGATCGCCAAGCTGCGCGCGCTCTACGAGCCCTTCCACGCGCTCATCGAGCCGCTCTCGCCGCCGCTCGTCGCCGAGCCCCCGCGCGCGCCGGAGCCGCCGGCCGTTCGCGCCGAGGAGGTC
>JAEZBP010000874.1 GCA_023427125.1 Pseudomonadota bacterium
CGGGTGACGTACGCGACGTACTTGATGGTGACCACGAGGATCAGCGACCACACGATCATCGAGAGCACACCGAGCACGTTGACGCGATCGATCGCCATGCCGTGCGTGCCGTGGAAGCACTCGCGCAGCGCGTAGAGCGGACTCGTCCCGATGTCGCCGTACACGATCCCGAGCGCGCCGAGACTCGCGAGCGCGAGGCGCTTCGGTGACTTGGTGTCGGGGCGGGTCATCGCCTGCCATCCTGCAGCGAGCGACGTTAAGGCCGCGCAAAGACCGAGGCGCGCCGCGTTAAGAACGCATCAACGCTCCGTTGGCTGGCGCGCCTTTACGCGCGCGGCCGAGCTGCGCGGCCCCTCCGTCCCTCGGCGCTTCCCTTCCCCGGTGTCCGGCGCGCGGACGCGCTCCGCTCGGCGTTCCGAGGGCGAGCGGCGATTCGACGAGCGCCTCTCTCTCACTCCGGATCGAGGTCGCGCAGGCGATAGCCGACGCCCGGCTCGTTGAGGAGGAGCTGCGGGCGCGCGGGGGCGAGCTCGATCTTCCGGCGCAGGTGGCTCATGTAGACGCGCAGGTAGTGCGTCTCCGACCCGGCGTTGGGGCCCCACACCTCGCGGAGGATCTGCCGGTGCGTGAGGACGCGACCGGCGTTCCGAACGAGGAGCACGAGCAGGCGGTACTCGATCGGGGTGAGGCGCACCAGCTCGCCCCGAACCCGCACCTCGTGCCGCGCGTCGTCCACCACGATGGGCCCGACGTGCAGGACCGGCGCCGCCGGCACGCCCGCTCTCTCCCGATGCCGCAGCGCGACGCGCAGGCGCGCGAGCAGCTCGTTCACGCCGAAGGGCTTGGGCAGGTAGTCGGCGGCGCCCGCGTCGAGCGCCTCGACCTTGTCCTCTTCGCGGCCGCGCGCCGAGAGCACGATGATCGGCGTCGCCGACCACCCGCGGAGCTCGCGCGTCACGTCGAGCCCGTCGGCGTCCGGCAGGCCCAGGTCGAGCAGCACGACCTCAGGGCTGTGCTGCGTGGCCATGCGGATGCCCTCGGCGGCGCTCGCCGCCTCCACGACCTCGTAGCCGTGGCTCGCGAGCGTCGCGCGAAGGAAGCGCCGCATCGGCGCCTCGTCCTCGACGACCAGGACCCGCGTGCGCACCTCGCTCACGCCTCGCCTCCGTCGTCCTCGACCGGCACCTCGGGCGGCGCCCCCTCCACCGGCACGCTCACGCGAAACACCGCGCCGCCGCCGTCGCGAGCGCTCGCCGCGATCATCCCGCCGTGCGCCTGCACGATGCCGCGCGCGATCGCGAGCCCGAGGCCGACCCCGCCCTCGCCGGCGCTCGCCCGCACGAACTTCTCGAAGATGCGCGGCAGGATCGCGGCCGCGATCCCGGGGCCGCGATCGGTGATCTCGATCGACACCTCGCGCTCCCCACCCGAGGCCGAGAGCTCGATCGGCGTCCCCTCGGGCGTGTGCTTCACCGCGTTCTCGAGGAGGTTCCAGAGCACCTGCTCGAAGAGCACGGGGTCGACGCAGATCGAGAGCTCGCGCGGGACCGCGATGCGGACCTCGCGCCCCTCGAGGTGCGCCTCGAGACGCGTCATCACCGCCCCGACGAGCTCCTCGACCGGCACCCACTCGCGCTTGACGTTCAGCGCGCCCGACTCGACCCGCGTCATGTCGAGGAGGTTCGAGACGAGCCGCGCGAGCCGCGCCGCCTCGTCGCGCACGGTGGCGGCCAGCTCGTTGCGCACCGCGCCATCGAGCGCCGCGCCGCCGTCGAGGAGGGTCGTCGCGGCGCCGAGCACCGTGCCGATCGGCGTGCGCAGATCGTGCGAGACCGAGCTGAGGAGAGAGCTGCGCAGCTCCTCGGTCGTGGCGCGGAGCTCGGCCTGCCGTGCCTCCTCGGCGAGCTGGCTGCGGTCGAACGCCAGCGTGATCTGCGCGACGAAGGTCTCGAGCAGGTGCCGCTGCGCCGGGTCGGCGAGCCGCGCGCCGGGCACGATCACGAGCGCACCGATCGCCGGGCCGGCGACCGGGAGGGGCAGGGCCATGACGCGCGCGTCGGGCAGCGTGTCGAGCCCACGGCCGGCGGGACGCGCATGATCGAAGGCCCACTCCGCCACCGCGCGATCGCGCTCGTCGAGCACGAGCTGACCTCCGTCGGCCACGCGCAGCGAGCCCCCGCCCTCGGGCACGAGCAGCGCGGCCGGGCTGTCGAAGACGCTCTCGATCTGCGCCACCGCCACCGCCGCGATGGCCGTGGCGTCGCGCGCCCCCGCGAGCCCGCGCGTCAGGGCATAGAGCGCGGCCGTACGCTCCTCGCGATCGCGCGCGGCGCTCGACTGGCGACGGATGCGCGCGGTGAGGCTGCTGATGAGGATGCCGGCCAGGAGCATGACGGCGAAGGTGATCGTGAACCGAAGATCGTCGACCGCGAAGCGGCCGAAAGGAGGGACGAAGAGCGTCGCGAAGAGCGCCACCGAGACGATCGACGCGATGATCGCCGGCCAGCGCCCCGCGAGGGTCGCGCTCGCCGCGACGGCGGCGAGGAAGATCATCGCGACGTCGGCCATCGCGACCGCGTCGCGCAGGAGCGCGGCGAGCGCGGTCGCCACGATCACCGGGACGATGCCGCGCACGAACATCGCGGGCTCCAGCTCGAGCGCGGCACCTCCCCGCGGCGCCGGCGTCTCCGCGTGCTCGCCGGCGATCACATGGACGTCGATGTCGCCGCTACCCCGGACGAGATCCTCGAGCAGCGATCCGTACACGAGGTCGCGCCAGCGCGCGTGGGTCGGCTTTCCGGCCACGATCCGCGTCACGTTTCGCTCGTGCGCGAGGGCGAGCAGCCGCTCCGCCGGCCGGGCGCCCTCGAGGACGACGCTCTCGGCCCCGAGCGACTCGGCGAGGCGCAGGTGACCGGCGAGCCTCTCGCCGTCCTCCTTCGAGAGCGGTCGCGCGCCCGAGCGCTCGACGTACGCGGCGATCCACGGCGCATGCATCGCGCTCGCCATGCGGCGCGCGGCGCGCACGAGCTGGGCCGACTGGGGCGCCGGACCGACGCACACCAGGATCCGCTCGCGCGCCGGCCAGGTGACCTCGACCCCCTGCTCACGCCGCCAGGCCTGCACGTCGGCGTCGACGCGTTCGGCCGTCACCCGCAGCGCGAGCTCGCGCAGGGCGTGCAGCGTGCCGGCCCGCCCGAGAGCCGCGGGCTCGGCCTGCTCGTCCGCGCGGAGCCGCGCCTGCACGAGCTCGGGCGGCGCGTCGACGAGCTCGATGTCGTCGGCGCGCTCGAGCATCGCGTCGGGCACCGTCTCGAGCACGCGCACGCCGGTGATCTGCGCGATGACGTCGTTGAGGCTCTCCACCTCGTGCACGTTGAGCGTGGTGTGCACCTCGATGCCGGCCGCGAGCAGCTCGAGCACGTCTTGCCAGCGCTTGGCGTGGCGGGCGCCCGGCGCGTTGGTGTGCGCGAGCTCGTCGAGCAGCAGCACCGCGGGCTTGCGCGCGAGGGCCGCGTCGAGATCGAGCTCGCTCGGCGAGCGGCCGCGGTGCGGAACGATCCTGGGCGCGATCGAGGGGAGCCCCTCGAGCCGCGAGGCGAGCTCCCGCTGCCCGTGGGTCTCGACGACGCCGGCCACCACGTCGGCGCCCTCCCGCCTGGCGCGCTCGGCGCTCGCGAGCATCGCGTGGGTCTTCCCGACCCCGCGCGACGCGCCGAAGAAGATGCGCAGCCTCGCCCGCAGCGCGGGTGTCGCGTCGGGCGCGGGGCGATGCGCGTCATCCTTGGTCTTCACGGCGTCCTGGCC
>JAEZBP010000975.1 GCA_023427125.1 Pseudomonadota bacterium
GGCCTGGGCCCCCCGGAGCCCGCTCGCTCCGGGCCATGGCGGCGCCCGCGCGCGCGGCTGCGCGCCGCCTCCCCACGGGCTCGAGCCACGATTGAGCAACACCTGAGCAACACCGTCGGACCGGCCACGACTACGATGAGCGGCGCGATGAGCGCCGAAGAGAGGACTCGCAGAGGTCCGGAGCGGTTCGCCGTGCCGGTCGGGCTCTTGCTCGCGGGGTGCGGGCCGACCGACGAGGTGGTCGGCGTCTCGATCGTGAGCTCGCTCGTGCTGCTCGTGCCCGCCGCGGCCGGGTTGAACGTCTTTCTCCACCGCCTCTGGCGCGGCTCGCGCCCGCTCGCGGAGCCGAGCGTGCCCGAAGCGGCCGCGGTGTGGCTCGCCGTGGTCGCGCTCGCGGCGCTGCTCAATGCGTTGATCGCGCGCGCGAGCGAGGAGATCGTGCTCGTCTCCTGCTGGGTGGTGGGCGCGACGTACCTGACCTTGTTCTCCAGCGCGATCGGCGTCGCGCTCGCGCGCGGGCGTCCGTGGGCGTTCCGCGTGCTGTACTGGCTCCCCGCCGTCCCGGTCCTGCTGCTCGCGCTCCCCTTCGTCCTCGGCTCGCAGGTGGAGGAGCTGAAGACGGTGTGCGTTCAGGCGCTGATCGGGGTGGGTGGCCTGGGCGTCATCGGCGTCCCGCTCTTCCTCGTCCTCCTCGGAGCCTCGATCCGCTCCTACGTGCGCCGCCGCGCTTGCGAGCTCGCGCCGCCGCTCGGCTCCTGAGAGGCCGCCCGCTGAAGGAGGCGCGGGTCTTGTGGTCGCCTCCGAGGTGCGTCACCGTCCGCGAGAGCCATGACGACCCTCAGCACCCACACCGACGCTCCGCGCACGACCGAGGACGATCTCACCCGCGGCTTCGCCGCGCTGAAGGCCGGCTTCGCGCACGACCCGAGCCCCTCGCTCGAGACGCGGCTCGCGACGCTGAAGCGCCTCGAGCGCGCGATCCTGGCGAACAAGGACGCGCTCGCCGAGGCCATCCGCGCCGACTTCGGCAACCGCAGCAAGCACGAGACGCTGATCGCCGAGGTCTTCCTCGCCCTCGAGAACGTCCGCTACACGCGCGCGCACCTCGCCAAGTGGATGCGCGCCGAGCGCCGCAAGGTCTCGCTCGCGTTCCTGCCGGCGCGGGCCCAGGTGCGCTACCAGCCGAAGGGCGTCGTCGGCATCATCGCTCCTTGGAACTACCCCTTCCTGCTCGCCATCGCGCCGCTCATCGGTGCGCTCGGGGCGGGCAACCGCGCGATGATCAAGCCCTCGGAGCTGACGCCGCGCACCGGCGAGCTCCTCGCGAAGCTGGTGGAGGACACGTTCCCGCCCGATCAGGTGAGGGTCGTGACCGGTGGCGTGGACGTGGGAGCGGCCTTCGCGACGCTGCCCTTCGATCATCTCGTCTTCACGGGATCGACCCACGTCGGCAAGCTCGTGATGCGCGCCGCCGCGGAGCACCTGACGCCGGTCACGCTCGAGCTCGGCGGCAAGTCGCCGGTGATCGTCCACGAGAGCTATCCGATCGAGGCCGCCGCCGACGCGATCGCGCTCGGCAAGTGGCTGAACGCCGGCCAGACCTGCATCGCGCCCGACTACGTGCTCGTCCCCGAGCATCGCCGGGACGCGCTCGTCGAGGCGATCGAGGCGCGCCTCCAGGCGGCGTACCGGAGCCTGCGCGACAACCCGGACTACACGTCGGTCATCAACGAGCGCCACCGCGCGCGGCTCGAGGGCTACCTCAGCGACGCCACGGTGCAGGGCGCGCGGGTGAAGGTGGTGAACCCGGCGGGCGAGTCATTCGAGGGGACCAACAAGCTCCCGCCCACGATGCTGCTCGACGTGAGCGACGACATGGTGGTGATGCAGGAGGAGATCTTCGGGCCGATCCTCCCGATCGTCACCTACCGCCGCCTCGAGGAGGCGATCGCCTACGTGAACGATCACCCGCGGCCGCTCGCGCTCTACTACTTCGATCACGACGCGGCGCGCGCGCGGCGCGTGCTCGACAGCACCACCTCGGGCGGCGCGGCGATCAACGCGTGCGCGCTCCACTTCGCCCAGGACGATCTGCCCTTCGGCGGCATCGGCCCGAGCGGGATGGGCGCCTACCACGGCCGCGAGGGCTTCGAGACCTTCTCCCACAAGAAGGCGGTGTTCCTCCAAGCGCGGGTCAACGCCTCGCAGCTCCTCGCGCCGCCCTACGGCAAGACCATCGAGACCGCGCTCAAGATCCTCATGCGCGGTTAGCCGCGCGGCGCTCCACACCGTTCGTCCTGAGCGCGGCTCGCGCAGCGAGCCGCAGTCGAAGGACTGCGGATCAGCCCTTCGTCAGCGTGCCGAAGAGGAGGTCGGGCAGCGGGGTGATCGACGCGTAGTTGCGCCCGTAGTCGCCGAAGTGGTGCTCGTGGTGCTTCTTCGTGAGGAGGTTCATCACGAAGAAGGCGCGGTGCGGGAAGATCATCCCCGAGTGGATCACGATGTTGAGCGTCGAGTAGACGAAGAAGACCACGCAGAAGGCGAGGTAGTGCACGGGCCCGAAGAGCGAGACCGCGTAGGTCGACGCCATGAGGAGGGCCAGGCCGAGGAAGAGCTCGACGGGGCTCAGGTAGAGGCTCTCGAGCGCCGAGGGATAGCGGGCGCGGTGGTGGACGCCGTGGACGAGGCGCATCACCGACTTGATGTGCATCGCGCGGTGCAGCCAGTAATAGGTGAAGTCGTAGATCACCAGGATCGCGACGCCCTGCACGACCATGAGCCAGATCGGCGCGTCGCCCGCGTGGAGCACCACGTCGGCGAGGCCGTAGATCATCCCGAGGCTGAGGAGCGTCGAGAAGATGCCGTTGCCGCCGATGGTGATCCAGAAGCGCCGCCGCGAGACCTTCACCTTCATGATCTCGCGCATGCGGTACCTCCCGAGGGACTTCGAGTGGAAGGCCCAGATCAGGAAGCCGAGGAGGAGCGCGTCGGCGATCAGGGTGATGGCGACGAACGCGTGGAATGCCGGCACCGCGAGCATGTCGCGAGGGTTCTACGCCTGCGCGCGCCCGGTGCAAAGCCGCTTCTGAGAAGTCTCTCGATGTAAACGGGCTTCACGCGGTAAACGGGCTTCACGCGCGCGCGATCGGCGGTCGCTCCTCGCGGAGGAAGCGCGCGGCGCGGAGGCCGACGAGCATGCTCGGTGCGTTCATGGCGCTCACGGGCGTCGAGGGGATCGCCGAGGCGTCGGCGATGCGCAGGCCTCGAACGCCCCGCATGCGCAGGCGCGCGTCGACCGGCGCCGAGGGCTCCTCGCCCATGCGGCAGGTGCCGGCGTAGTGGTAGGTGGTCATCACGTTGTTGCGGATCCAGCCCTCGAGCGCGGCCCGCGAGGCCCCGAGGGGGCCGGGGAAGAGCTCTCTGGCGCCCCAGGCTCGGGCGAGCGGCGAGGCTCCCGCGATCGCCCGCGCCCGCGCGACGCCGGCGACCATCGTGTCGAGATCCTCGCGCTCGGCGAAGGTCCCGAGGTCGATGCGCGCGGGCAGGCGCGGGCTCGCGCCGGCGAGGGTGAGATTGCCGCGGCTCTTCGGCTTGCCGAGGATCACGACGATGCCGAAGACCCGCGCGACCTGCGCGCGGACCGCGGCGCTCGCGAAGGCCGCGGAGACGGCGCCCTTGACCGCGCCGCGCGCCCGAGGCCGCGCGTAGAGCCCCTCGGGCAGCACCATGCCCGGCAGCATCCGCATCATCGCCTCGCGCAGGCTCGAGCGCGCCGGATAGAAGACGTAGCAGCTGTCGCTCTGGCCGGCGGGGAGCGCGCTCCGCTCGTTGGCGCGATGGAAGCCGTAGAGCTGCGGCGTCGTGAAGTCGATCTCACGCGAGGCGCGGAAGAAGACCGACACGTTCGGGTGGTCGTGGAGGTTCTGGCCGATCTCGGGCACGTCGAGCAGCGCCGGGAGCCCGACGCGCCGGAGCGCCGCCCCGGGGCCGATGCCGGAGAGCATCAGGATGCGGGGCGTCTCGAGCGCGCCCGCGCACATGACGACCTCGCACGTCGCGCGCGCCTCGCGGTGCGCGCCCTCGTGGCGGTAGCGGGCGCCGATGACGCAGCCGTCCGCGTCGACGACGAGGCGCTCGACGGCCGCGCGGGTGCGGACCACGAGGTTCGGGCGCTCGAGCGCCGGCGCGAGGAAGGCCGCGTACGAGCTGCGCCGCGCGTCGCCCTCGAAGTTCATGTGCTCGTAGCCGAGGACGCCCGAGAGGTCTCCGTCGTCGAGGTCCTCACTGCGCCGGAAGCCCGCCTCCTCCGCCGCCGCGAGGCACGCCTCGGTGAAGGGCGTGGGCCCGCGCGAGCGCACGCGGAGCGTGGCCTCGAGCGCCTCGAAGTCGGGCGTCACGTCCGGCCAGCGCCAGCCGCGCGGCCACTCCTCGTAGTCGAGGGCGGCGCCGCGCGTGTAGACCATCGCGTTGATGTTGCCGCTGCCGCCGAGGCCTCGCCCCGAGCCGGCGAAGAGCCGGCGACCGCCCCAGCGCGCGTCGCGCACCGTGAAGCGATCGTGCAGCAGCGCGTCGTTCGCGAAGGCGTCCTTGTAGCCGTCGGCGCGCAGCGTCTCCGGGTGCTGCGCCGGGCTGTCGCCGTGCTCGAGGAGCAACACGCGCGTCTCGGGATCGTCGGAGAGCCGCGCGGCGACGATGCAGCCCGCCGAGCCGCCCCCCACCACCACGTAGTCGAAGCGCTCCACCTCAGCCTCGCACGGCGCGGAGCGCCTCGAGCACGCCGCGGGCGCGGCCCCTCATGGTCGGCGAGTAGATGACGCGGAGCGTTCCGCGCACGAGGCCGTAGGCGTTGGCCTGAACCGGATAGAGCTTCGCCGGCATGTGGAGCGGCAGACGATCCTCGAGCACCGCCTTCGGCGCCGTGCACGCCCGCAGGCCCTCGCGGCCGTTGAGCCGGCCGAAGCCCGACTCGCGCACGCCCCCGAAGGGGAGGTCTTGCGCCATGTACGTGAAGCCGAAGTCGTTGACGGACACCGAGCCGGCGACGAGCCGCTCGGCGAGCCGCCGCGCGCGCCGCCGGCTCTTGGTCATCACCGTCGACCCGAGGCCGAAGCGCGTGCCGTTCGCCAGGGCGAGCGCCTCCTCGTCGCTCTGGACCTTGGCGATCACCATCACCGGGCCGAAGAGCTCCTCCCTCCAGATCGCCATCTGGGGGGTGACGTCGACGAGCACCGTCGGCTCGAAGTACTGCCCCTCGCCGGCCCGCGCCCGCTTGCCGCCGGCCACCGCGCGCGCGCCGCTCTTCACCGCGTCGTCGACCAGGCGCTCGATCAGATCGACCTGCGCCGGCGCGACGATCGCGCCGACGTCCACCGTCGAGTCGCCGAGCGGCGGGCCCTGCCGCATCGCCGAGACCTCCTCGGTCACCCGCGCGACGAAGCGATCGTAGATCGACGCGTGCACCAAGAGCCGCTCGGCGGCCATGCAGTTCTGCCCGGCCGCGATGTACACGCCCGCGAGCGCCGCGTGCACCGCCTGCTCGAGGTCGGCGTCCTCGCAGACCAGGAAGGGATCCTTTCCGCCGAGCTCGAGGATCACCGGCGTGATGTTCTCGACGCTCCCCTCGAGGATGCGGCGGCCGTTCGGGACCGACCCGGTGAAGACCACCTTGTCGACGCCGGAGCGCACGAGCGCCGCGCCCGTCTCGCCGTAGCCGTTCACGATGCGCACGAGGTCGCGCGAGTAGCCGTGGGCCTCGAGCGCCTCGTCGAAGATCCGCTGAAAGCGCGCGGAGCTCCACGCGACCTGCTCGCTCACCTTCACGACCACGCCGTTGCCCGCGAAGAGCGCGGGGATCGTCGGCCCGAGGATGTTCTGGAGCGGGTAGTTCCACGGGCAGATCACGCCCATCACGCCGAGGGGCGGGTAGAGCACCGTCGCCTTCTTGTGGAGGAAGAGGCCGGAGCGCGTGGGCTCGGGCCGGAGGCAGCGCTCGCCGTGGGCGATCGTCCAGCGGAGCTTCTCCGAGACCGGCCAGATCTCGCCCATGAGCGCGTTCTCGCGGGTCTTGCCGGCGTCTCGGCAGATCACCTCCACCAGCTCGTCCATGTGCTCGAGGAGGTGCGCCTGGATGTGGCGCAGCACGCTCTTGCGCTCGGCGTAGGAGCTCGCGGCCCAGCTCACCTGCGCGGCGCGCGCGCGAGCGACGGCCTCGCGCACGGCGGCGGGCCCGTCGACGGGGACCTTGCCGAGGGGAGCGCCGGTGGCGGGCTCGAAGCAGTCGATGGTCTCAGCGGCGGATCGGACGGGCTCGTGGAGGGCGGGGG
>JAEZBP010000991.1 GCA_023427125.1 Pseudomonadota bacterium
GGCGAGGAGCGCGCTTGGATCGCCGCGCTCCGCGAGCGCCTCGAGCCCGGGGCTGGCCGGCGCGCCGCGCTCGAAGAGCGCGAAGCGCTCGCCGTGCACCACCGAGAGCACCGCCGAGAGATCGGTCATCAAGAGCCGCCGCGCGACCGCGACGTTCTCGAGGCGGATCGTGAAGACGCCCTCGGCCTCGCTGACCTCGACGGCGACGAGATCCCGCGCGAGCGGCAGCGCGCGCGTCGAGTCGGAGAAGGGGCGCGGCAGGCCCTCGCGCGCGCCGGTGTTCGGGGCGGCCTGACGGGCGCCCTGATCGGGGCCGAGCCCCGGCGCCTGATCGATCTCGGTGCCGACGTTGAAGAGGTGGAGCTCGGCCGTGACGTCGCGCGCCGGCAGCGGCTGTCCCTCGGGGTCGAAGAGCGCGATGCCGTCGCCGCTCGTGGCGACGATGACGTCGTTCGACTCGCGCAGGCCCGCCGCGAGCGAGAGCCGCGGCCGCTCGGGGCGCGCGGTGACGATGAGCTCGGTGAGCGCGCCGGGCGCCGTGGCGCGGAAGGTCCCGCCCGGATCGAGGTGCGCCGCGAGCGCGCTCGGATCGCCGTCCTCGGCCAGCGCCTCGAGCCCGAGACCGCGATCGCGCTCGCCCTCGGTGAAGAGCGGATCGGCGTCCGTGTGGAGCGTCCACGCGCCGGCGCCGAGCGCGCTCGGCAGCGCAGGCCCGGCGACGTTCTCGATACGCACGAGGAAGTGCGTCGCGCCCTCGGGCGGGGGACCCACGTCGGGCCGCACCGTCGTGGCGTCGATGAGGACGAGCCCGCCGTCGGGTGCAGCGTCGCCGTCGCAGGCCGCCGCCGAGAGGGCCCAGAGAGCGAGCAAGAGCCTTTTCCGCAGCGTCATCGGGCCGCATTTCAGCTAACCCCCTCGGCGCGGCGCCGAGACCCGCATCGGTGTACCGTCGGTCGATGACTTCGATGCGCGCTCTGCCTCTCTTGGTCCTCGCGCTCGGGTGCTCGGGTCCTCCCTCGGGCGGCGCCGACGGAGGGCTGGTCGATCTCATCGAGATCCGTCCCGACGCGCCGCCGATCGCGCCGAGCACCGAGTGCGTGGTGACGACCGGTCGCGAGCCCGCGCTCTCGGCCACCCACGTCCCCGTGTGCAGCGCGCTCGACTACCCGCGCCACCCGCCGGCGGGCGGCCGGCACTTCGGGACGTGGGCCGACTTCGCGACCTACGCGCAGCCGGTGCCGTGGGGGTACCTGGTCCACTCGCTCGAGCACGGCGCGGTGGTCCTCGCCTACAACTGCCCGGAGGGCTGCCCCGAGGTGCTCGCGGCCTTCGAGCGCATCCGCGCCGAGACCGACGACCCGGCGTGCCGCGACCACGACAACGGCAGCCGCATCATCGTCGTGCCCGATCCGGAGCTCGACGTGCCGCTCGCGGCGGTCGCCTGGGAGCACGTCTACCTCGCGAGCTGCCTCGACCCGGCGTCGCTCGAGGCGTTCGTCGACGCGCACTACGCCCGCGCCCCCGAGAGCTTCTGCAGCCCCGGCACCCCGACGCCGTCGTGCCCTTGACCCGAAGGCGGTCGCAACGATCACGGCGCGCGGGGAATGCCGAGCGGAGCGTTCACCCTGGGAAGACGAAGAAGACGACGTACTGACCCCACGCCGCGCCGGGGGCGCGGGTGTGGCCGACGGCGAGGCCGAGGGTGAGATCGCGGCGCGCGAAGAGCTCGCCGGGGAGCTGCGCGTGATCGAGATCGACCGCCTCGAGCTGCATGCCGCGGAGCGACTGGCGGCGGCGGGTGCTCTCCTGATCGAGCGCGATGCGGAGCGAGGCGGGCGGCTGCGCGCCCTCCGTGACCCGCCGGGCCTGCGCGCTCAGCACCTCGAGCCCCTGCATGCGCCGAGGCGGCGGCAGGCCGCGGGCCGTGCGCTCGCGCTCGATGCGCGCGAAGAGCCGATCGGCGTCCGCCGCGTGGTCGGTGCCCTCGAAGAACGAGTAGGTCGAGACCACCGCGGCGAGCGCCGGCGGGTCCTCGACCGAGACCGTCCCGATCGCGGCCTGCCGCGAGTCGGGGCGCAAGAGCAGCAGGCGCCCGACCGGCTGCTCGATCGCGGCGGCGACCCACTGCGCCGGTGAGCGCGTGCCGATCTCGACCGACGTGAGGTGCTCCGCCGAGCGGATGGTGCCGCCTTGGACCTGCCAGCCCGCCATCAGGCCGAGCGAGAGCAGCTCCTGCGTGTCGGCCTGGCTCTGGATCGTCGCGGCGGCCGCGTAGGGCGCGGCGCGCATGTGCACGGCGCTCTCGGGCGCCGACGCGGTGAGGGGAGCCAGCCCCGCCTGCGCGCGGACCTGGTTGAGGTGGGCGAGCAGCGCGGCCGCGTCGCCGGCGTCGGCCGAGGCTCCGCTCGGAGCCCGGAAGGTGGGCCGCGCGCCGTCCCGGCGGAGCATGATCACGGCGGCCCGCCGCGCGAGCACGCGGCCCACGGTCAGCATCTGCAGGTTGACGAACGCCGTCTCGTCGCCGGCGGCCATCGGGCAGCGCAGATCGAAGTCGGGCACGCGCACCATCGGCTCCACGCGGCACGGCACGACGCCGAACGGGCCTTGGTTGACGAACGCGATCAGCACGTCGCCCGGCGTGGCGATGCGGCCCGCCAGGTGCACCTCGCCGACCTCGTTGGGCGGCCCCCAGGGAACGAACACGCCGGCCGGCCGCGCGCTCAGCACCATCAGCGCGACCTTGCCGGCCTCGCGCACGACGGCGAGCCCGTGCAGGCGCTCGGGGTCGAGCACCCGCCCGATCATCTCGCGCATCGGCTCGGCCGAGCGCGCCGCGAGCTGCCCGAGCGGCACGCTGTCGGGGATGCTCGCGAGGCGGCCGGCGCGGTGGACCTCCAGCCCGCTCGCGCCGCACGCGGCGAGGATGAAGCGCCAGAGCCGCTCGGTCGGCATCGCCTCGTGCCGCGCATAGAAGCGGGCGTACTCCTCGGCCGCGCAGCGCAGGCTCGCCGAGCGGCGCACCGCGATGCCTCGCTCGGCCGCCACCGCGTCGACGAGCGCCTCGAAGGGATCGTCGCCCGGCTCGTAGACCGGATCGCCCGGCGCCGCCGCGCTCTCCACGACCCACTCGTCCACGTGCACGACGTCGCCGCGCGCGACGAGGGGCGCGAGGTCCGGCGGCTCGCCGGTGAGGGCCACCTCCACC
>JAEZBP010000113.1 GCA_023427125.1 Pseudomonadota bacterium
CCCGCGTCCTCTCGCGCCCACTCCGCGCGGCGCTGGTCGACGCCGCGCGCACCGCGCTCTCACACGACGAAGTGGTCGCGCTCCTCGGGCCGGATCCGGTCGGGCTGGCGCTCGGCGTCGATCGCGAGGCGGGGCTCGCGCCGGCGGAGCTCCCGGCGGAGCTCTTTGAGCTGCTGGTCCGGATGGAGGGCCGGAGCTTCGGCGAGATCGTCGCCGCCGCGCCGACCGAGCCGGGGCTCGCGGGCGTGCTCTACGCGCTCGTCGCGGGCGACGCGCTCGTGCTCACCGAGCCGCCCGTGGAGGCCGACCCTCCTCCCGAGGCGCGCAGCGCGGTGCGCTCGCTGATCGAGTCCGCCGCGGCGCTCGCCGCCGACGGCGACTACTTCGCGATCCTCGGCGTCCCGCGCGAGGCCGACGAGGCCGATCTCGAGCGCGCTCACCGCGCGAGAGGCGCGGAGCTCGACGCGCTCCCGCTCGCGCTCCTCGGCCTCACCTCGCTCGAGCCGCTACGCTCGGAGGCGATCGAGGCGATCGACGAGGCGCACCGCGCGCTCGCCGATCCCCGCCGCCGCGCGGCCTACGCGCGCGCCCTTCGCGGTTGAGCCCTTGCCCCTGCCCTTGCCCTTGCCCTCGAAGGAGGCGTCTCTTGCCGCGATCAGGCCCGAGAGTTAGGTATTGGGGGCCATGGCCATCCGTACGATCCTTCATTATCCCGACAAGCGCCTGCGTAACCCGGGCGAGCCGGTGACCGAGTTCGGCCCCGCGCTCGCGAAGCTCGTCGAGGACATGGCGGAGACGATGTACGCGGCGCCGGGCGTGGGGCTCGCGGCCACGCAGATCGGCGAGCCGGTGCGGGTGTTCATCATCGACATCGCCACCGCCGAGGACGCGCCGAGCGAGCTGCGCGTCTTCGTCAATCCCGAGATCCTCGAGCGCAACGGCGAGCAGGTGTGGGAGGAAGGCTGCCTCTCGTTCCCGGGCGTCCACGAGGAGATCCAGCGGGCCGAGCGGGTGCGGGTGCGCGCGCAGGACGTGAGCGGCGCCGTCTTCGAGCTCGAGGCCGACGGCCTCTTGGCCGTAGCGATCCAGCACGAGAACGATCACCTCGACGGCAAGCTGATGGTCGACCACCTCGGGTTGATCCGCCGCCGCCTGGTGCACCGCCAGATGATCAAGCGCGGCGCCTCCGCCGAGGCCGCCGAGTAGGACGCGTGAGGGCGATCTTCTTCGGCACGCCGGAGCTCGCGGTGCCGAGCCTCGAGGCGCTCGTCGAGCTCGCCGACGTCGTTCGCGTCATCTGTCAGCCCGATCGTCCGGCGGGGCGGGGCATGAAGCTCCGGCCTCCGCCGGTGAAGGAGCGGGCGCTGGCCCTCGGCCTCTCGGTCGAGCAGCCGACCAAGGTGCGGACCCCGGAATTCGCCGCGTCGCTCGCCGCGCTCGAGGCCGACGTGGCCCTCGTCATCGCGTACGGCCGCATCCTGCCGAGGGCGGTGCTCGAGGCGCCGCGGGCAGGCTGCGTGAACGTCCACGCGTCGCTCCTGCCGCGCTGGCGCGGCGCGGGGCCGATCCAGGCGGCCATCGTGCACGGAGACGTCGAGACCGGCGTGTGCCTCATGAAGATGGACGAGGGCATGGACACCGGCCCGGTGATCGCGTGCGCGAAGACGCCGATCGATCCCGACGAGACCGCGGCCGAGCTCGGCGCGCGGCTCGCGCGGATGGGCGCCGCGATCGTTCGGGAGAAGCTGCCGGCGTTCGTCGCGGGCGAGCTCGAGGTGACGCCGCAGGACGCGGCGGGCGTGACCGTCGCGCCGATCCTCACGAAGGACGACGGCCGCCTCGACTGGCGCGTGCCGGCGCGGCGCGCTCACGATCGGGTGCGGGGGATGAGCCCCTGGCCGGGCGCGTTCACCGCGCTCGGCGGCGAGCGCGTCAAGGTGCACGGGAGCGCGGTGCGGAGCGAGGAGGGCGTGGCTGCGCCGCCGGGGACGATCGTGCGCGCCGATCCCGAGGTCGGGATCGAGGTCGCGTGCGGGGAGGGCGTCCTCGCGATCCTCGAGCTGCAGCTCGAGGGCAAGCGGCGCGTCTCGGCGGCGGCGCACCTCATGGGGCACGCGTGGTCTCCCGGGATGCGCTTCGAGTGAGAGGCTGCGATGAAGATCTATACGAAGACGGGCGACACAGGGGAGACGGGGCTCTTCGGCGGGACGCGGGTGTCGAAGGCCTCGCCGAGGGTGGCGGCCTACGGCGACGTCGACGAGCTCAACAGCGTGATCGGGCTCGCTCGCGTGCACCGCATCGACGACGAGCGTGACGCGCTCCTCGGGGCCGTCCAGCTCGACCTCTTCGATCTCGGCGCCGAGCTCGCCGCGCGCCCCGGGAGAGAGAGCGCGGCCCCGCAGATCGGCGAGCGCGAGATCGAGCGCCTCGAGCGCGCGATCGATTCCGCGGAGGAGGAGCTGGCCCCGCTGACGACGTTCATCCTGCCGGGCGGCTCGCCGGGCGCGGCTCACCTGCACCTCGCGCGGACCGTCTGCCGCCGAGCCGAGCGCGGCGTCGTCGGGCTCGCGGCGGACGACACGCTGCGCCCCGAGGTGATCCGCTACCTCAACCGGCTGAGCGACCTCCTCTTCGTGCTCGCGCGCCTCGCGAACGCCCGCGCCGGTGTGGCCGACGTGCCGTGGGAGGGGCGCAAGCGGGCCGCCGACGCTTGACCCTCCGAGGGGTGGACGCTACCTTTGATCTCAGCGTTCCTCTGTCGGGAACCGAACGGTTCTCATGAAAGAATCCCTTACGAACTCTGTTATCCGGGGGTCAAACTCGACCGCGGTGCGCAGGACCAGCAAGCATCTCTGGGAAGCCTAAAGTGGCCGATATCAACCCCCACCTCGAAGAGGCATAACGGGGTTCTTTCTCTCGAGCCTCCGACCACGACGGTAAGAACGCACTGTGCCGGGGCCTCTCACGAGGTCCCGGCTTCCTTATTGGATCAAGCTTATTGGATAAGGCCTGCTCGGGCGCGCGCCTACTCGCGGATCGGCGTCGCCTTGAGGGCGGCCTTTCCTTCTTTCACGTAGACGGTGAATCGCACTTTGCGCGCGCCGTGCCGGCTCACGATCTGATCGCGGTTCTTGCGGAGCGTCACCACGAATTTGTCGAACGTGAGCCCCGCGGTGGGCTCGCCGCACTGCTTCTTCGTGTCGACGAACTGCTGATAGACCTCGCGGAAGTGCTTGTCCTCGTCGTCGCCGCCGAGCGCATGCGAGGCGCTCTGCGCGAGGAGCTCTTCGGGGACCCGCTCGACCATCGTCGCGCCCTCGTCCTCGTCGTCGTCCTCGGCGGGCGGCGGCACGCCGAGCAGCGTGCGCTTGAGCTGCTTGCGCTGAACCGGGCTCGGCTTGGGCGGGTCGGCCCCTGGCGCCGTCACCTTGGACGGCGGCGGGACCGGCGCGGGCGCGGGCGCCTCCGGCGCGGTCGCCTTGGGG
>JAEZBP010001048.1 GCA_023427125.1 Pseudomonadota bacterium
ATCGGAGCCGGCTCGATAGCGGGCTCCGCGGGCGGAGCGGCCGGCTGCTCCTCGGGCGCGGTCGGCGCGGCCGGCGCGCTCGGCGCGCTCGGCTTGGAGACGACGGGGGTCATGAACCCCGAGCCCATCGCGATGGTCGAGCGGCGCCTTCGCTTGTCGGGCGAGCCGGGAGCCTTGGCGGGCGGCGGGCTCGGAGGCCTCGCGGCCACCGGCGTCGGCCTCGCCGCGAGCGGCGTCGGGTTGGTGGCGAGCGGGCTCGGCTTCGCCGCGAGCGGGCTCGGCTTGGACGCGAGCGGGTTGGGCTTGCCGACGATCGGCTTGGTGGGCGGGCTCGGCCTGGCGACAGATGGCTTCGCCTCAGTCGGCTTCGTCGCGGGCTTCGACGGCCGCGCGTCCTCCAGCAACACCTCGCCGGCCTTCGCCAGGCCCTCGAGGTTCTTCACCTGCGTCTCGTCGGAGGACGTGGGCACGTCCTCGTCGAGCGGGAGGAACGCGGACGCCGGCGCGCCGCCCCAGCGGAGCTCGCTCGAGTCGAGCGCGGGAGCCGGCGCGGGCGCGCTCGCCCGACCGGGAGCCTCGGGCCGCTCGGTCTGCGAGCGCTCGGCCGACGCGACCGCGAGCGCCTCGTCGACCGGGCTCATCACGTTGGCCACCGATGGATTCGCGCGCGGCTCGATGTGGACGCGCCCCGAGCCGAGCGAGAGCAACGTCGCGATCGCGTGGGTGCCCTCGGTGGTCTTGCCGTCGCTCCCCTGCGCCATCGCGCCCACCAAGAGGCCCTGCGCGAGATCGACCTCGACGACGGCCTTCGGGTTGCGGATCGTGAGGTGCAGCGTCGCCCCCGACTCCACCAGCACGCGCAGCATCCGGCCCGGCCCGGTCGACTCGAGCCGGACGTCGAAGGGGCCCTTCTGGCGCGCGCGCTCCGCGAGCTCGCGCTCCGGCACGAGCAGGGGCTCGATGCGCGAGGCGAGCTTGTCGATGTCCGGCATCGCCTGCGCCCCCGGCTGCGCGTAGCGAGGCCAGATCTCGTCCCACGGCGCGACCAGGATCGACGCCCAGCGCAGGCGCAGATCCTTTCGGATGGCGCGCACCACCTCGAAGCCCGGCCCCTCGAGGCCCGAGGCGTCGAGGATCGCCACCTGCGGATCGAGCCCCACCGCGCGCTCGATGCCGCGGCCGGTGTTGTCGGTCACGAAGACGAGCGCGCCGCGCGCGCGCAGGCCCTGCGCGAGCGTGTCGGCGCGCGAGGGATCGTCGTCGACCAGCAGGATGCGCAGCGGCTCGAGCGTCTCGACCTTCGTCGCCCCGCCGTCCATGTCGAGCAGCTCCACCGGCCCGCCAGCGCTGGTGTGGAACTGGTAGTACATCGGGTCGGCGGCGGTCACGTGCGGCTTGAGCCGCGCGACGAACTCGTGCACCGCCTGCGCGACCGGCCGGCCCGCGCCGAGCACCACGCGCATCGGCCCGCCCTTGTGGTTGGGCGCGTGCACCGAGAGGATCCCGCTGCGCAGCTCCTTCTTCACGAGGTCGACGAGCTCGTCGAAGGTCGCCTCGCCGATCTCGCCGGTCCGCTCCTCGAAGTGCTCGGCGAGCTCCTTGGTGAGGCCCGCGATCTTCCGCGCGATGGCGTCCGGGCTCGCGCTGCGCGGCACCACCGCCATCGCGCCGTGCCGGAAGGCGTGCATGCGGCTCTCGAGGCGCGCGTCCGGCGCGAGCAGGATCACGGGCACCGCGGCGCTCGACGCGTCCCCGGCGAGCACGCTGAGCGCGGCGACTCCCCCTTGCTCCGCCGCGTCGCCGAGCAGCAGCACGAGATCGGGCGCCGTGAGCTGCACCGAGCGCCGCAGGTTGTCGAGGCCGACCGCCTCGACGAAGAGCCCGTGCCGATCGAGCGCGAGCCGGAGCGCGGCGTCCATCGGCTCGCCGCTCCCCACCATGAGCAGCGTGGGCCGATCCACGTCACGCGCTCGGCTCGATGTCCTACTGCTGGCTCGCACGCGTGGGCGAAGTGTCGCCTTAAGCGGCCGAGAACGACAGTTTCTTTTGCTCTCGCGCCTCGCGTCACGACGCCGCCGGGCTGCACCTCGCGCACGTACCGGCTCGACCAACCGCAAGCGCGCGGGCGCCTGACTCGAGGTGCCGCAGAATCACGGCGGTCGGGGAACGGCGAGCGGAGCGGGTCCCGCTCACTGGAGACCGGGGACGGAAAGCGCCAGCGGGTCGGTGCCGCGGAGCTCGGCCCGCGCGCTCGCGAAGCGCGCGCACAGCCAACTCAATGCAGGGCCTTGCCGCGGCGGCCCGCGTCGTCGCCGAGACGGGCGCCGAGATAGCGCAGGAGATCGACGTACGAGAGGATGCCGCGCAGCCGATCCTCCTCGTCGACCACCGGCAGCGCGCCGAAGCGATCGTCGACGAGCGCGCGCACCGCGTCTCCGAGCGGCGCGTCCTCCGAGATGGTGCGCGGCTCGGGGGTCATCACGTCCTCGACCTTCAGGCGCTGCACGTAGCGCGCGCGCTCGGCCTCGCCGGCCTCGAGGAGCGAGCGCCCGGTGGCCGCCCGGACGTCGCGCTCGCTGAGGATGCCGCGCACGCGCATCGTGCCGTCGACCACCGGCAGGTGGCGTATCCCGCGCGCGACCATGCGCGCCGCGGCGTCGCCGAGCGCGTCGTCGGGGAACACCGCCTCGACCCGGTGGACCATCAAGCTCCGGACCGTCGCCTCCTCCTTGGGCGGCGCCGGCGCGAGCTCGCACTGCGCGAGGTCCCCGAGCAGGTCGGTCGCGGTCAGGATCCCGACGAGCGCGCCTTCCTGCACCACCGGCAGCGCGTCGATGCGATCGCGCACCAGGATCGCGGCCGCCTCGATCGTGTCCATGTGCGGCGGCGCGATCGTCACCGGGGATGACATCGCCTCGCGCACGAGGGCCTCCTGCTTCAGCGGGTGATCGGGGAACGCGTGCGCGAGGACGTCGCGCTCGCTCAGCATCCCCACCACGCGCCCGTCGCGCATGACCGGCAGGTGCCGGATGCCGTTCCACTTCATGAGCTGCGACGCGAGCGCGAGCGTGTCGTCCTCGGCGATCGTCGTGACCGCCTGTTCCATCAGCTCCCGTACCTGCATCTCGGTCTCCTACCGGAGAGCTAAGCGCGAGCGCGCGGGCGCCCACTCAACTCACGCGCCTTCCGGAGCCGGCGCCGGCAGTGGAGCGCGGGCGCGGCGGCGGCGAGCGCGCCACGTGAACAGGCGCATGACCACGACGTAGAAGACGGGCACGAGGAGCACCGCGAGCAGCGTGGCGGTGACCATGCCGCCGAAGACGCCGGTGCCGATCGCGTGCTGGGTCGCCGCCGCGGCGCCGCTCGCGATGACGAGCGGCAGGACGCCGAGCATGAACGCGAGCGAGGTCATGAGGATCGGGCGGAAGCGCAGCTGCGCCGCGTGCGTGGCGGCCTCGGCGAGATCCATCCCGCGATCGTGGAGCTGCTTGGCGAACTCGACGATCAAGATCGCGTTCTTGGCCGACAAGCCGATGATCGTGATCAGCGCGACCTGGAGGAAGACGTCGTTCGGGAGGCCGCGCAGGGTGACGAAGATCACCGCGCCGAGCAGGCCGAGCGGCACCACCAGGATGACGCTCAGGGGCACGTACCAGCTCTCGTAGAGGGCGGCGAGGATCAGGAAGACGACCAGCATCGAGAGGCCGAGCAGCGCCGGGGCCTGCGCGCCCGAGAGCCGCTCCTCGTAGGACTGGCCGGTCCACTCGACCACGAAGCCGCTCGGCAAGAGCTCGGCGGCGAGCCGCTCCATCTCGGCCATCGCGGTGCCGGTGCTCTCGCCGGGCGCCGCCGAGCCCGCGATGCGCACCGCGGGGTAGCCGTTGTAGCGGATGAACTGCGTCGCGGCCTCGCTCCACACCGGCGTGACGAAGGTGGAGAGCGGGACCAGCTCGCCGCTCG
Organism: Pseudomonadota bacterium; assembly: GCA_023427125.1. GTDB lineage: Bacteria > Myxococcota_A > Polyangia > Polyangiales > Sandaracinaceae > JAEZBP01. The sequence goes on from JAEZBP010001048.1 coordinate 3,961, forward strand.
TGCTCGACACCTGCATGCCGAGGACGTCCTCGAGCTGCATGCGCGCGTCCGGCTCCGCCTGCACGATGACGCGCTGCATGCGCCCGCGGTTCGGGAAGTCGTTGACGTAGTCGGAGCCCATCGCGGTCGAGATGGCCGCGTTGATCGCGTCGAAGCTGACGCCCATCGCGCTGGCCCCGTGGCGGTCGACCTCGAGCCGCACGACCTGACCCGGCGGGAGGCCCTCGACGTAGACGCGATCGAGGATCGGGCTCTGGTTGGCGGCCGCGAGGAGCTCGGCCTGCGCGGCCATCAGCGCGGCGTAGCCGTGACCGGCGCGATCCTCGAGGCGCATGTTGAAGCCGACGGCCGTGCCGAGCTCGGAGATCGCCGGCGGGATCACGCTCATCACCACTCCATCGCGCAGGCCGCTCAGCGCGGCGTTCGCGCCGGCGGCCAGCTCCTGCGCGGAGGTGTCGCGCTGGTCGAAGTCCTCGAGCGTCGTGAACGCGAGCGCGGCGTTCTGGCCGGAGCCGAAGAAGCCGAAGCCGACGATCGCCACCACGTCGCTCACCGCGGGCTCGCCGGCCATGTGGGCCTCGAGCGACGTCACCGCGCGGAGCGTGCGCGCGGTCGTCGCGTCGGAGGGGAGCTGGATCTGCGAGATCAGGTAGCCCTGATCCTCCTCGGGGAGGAAGGACGCGGGGAGCCGCAGGAACATGAGCACCGCCACCGCGACGATCGCCGCGTAGACCGCCATGGCGGCGCCACGATGCCGCACGATGCGCGAGACGCCGCCGGTGTAGCGCCCTGTGAGCGCGTCGAAGCGTCGATTGAACCACCCGAAGGGGCCGCGCTTCTCGTGGCGGGCGACCGTGACCGGCTTGAGGATCGTCGCGCAGAGCGCGGGCGTGAGAGAGAGGGCGAGGAACGCGGAGAAGAGGATGGAGACCGCCATCGAGAGACTGAACTGACGGAAGATCACGCCGACCGATCCCGACGCGAACGCCATCGGGACGAGCACCGCCGAGAGGACGAGCGTGATCCCGACGACGGCGCCGGTGATCTCCCGCATGGCCTTCTGCGCGGCCTCCTTCGGGGGCAGACGCTCCTCGACCATGATGCGCTCGACGTTCTCCACGACGACGATCGCGTCGTCGACGATGATGCCGATCGCCATCACCAGGCCGACCATCGTCAGCATGTTGATGTAGAAGCCGGCGACCAACATCACCGCTAACTTGCCGAGTAGCGCGACCGGCACGACGATGGCGGGGATGAACGTGTATCGGATGTTCTGGAGGAAGATGAACATCACGATGAAGACGA
>JAEZBP010000022.1 GCA_023427125.1 Pseudomonadota bacterium
CGATCGCGCTCTTCGCGCGGATCGTGAGGGCCGGAGGCGGACTGACGAACCAGACGCTGCCCGAGGACGACGCCGCGGCGCCGAGCGTGGTGGGCGCGCTCCTCACCCTCGGCGACGGCGTCGAGCGCGACGCCGGCATGCCGGACGGAGGCGTGGAGCCACCGGGCGTCGTGATCGACGGAGTCATCGATGCGGCCGAGTGGGCGGCGGCGGAGGTCTTCACCCAAGACGTGCCCGCGGCCGGCGAGTTCGCGGGCAACGCGCTCCGGACGCTGCGCGCGCTCCGCGACGAGACCCACCTCCACGTCGCGATCGAGGCGACGCTGCTCCCGAGCCGCGCGATCCTCATGTACGTCGACGGAGACCTCGGAGGCGCCGACGGGCTCGTCAGCCCGACGCCCCTGACCGACACGCTCGGCGCGCTCGATCGGGCGCTCACCAAGGAGCTCATCACCGAGGCCGAGCTGCGCATCGATCTCGCGTGGGGCACGACGCGCATGAGCCACGGCGGGAGCGACGACACGATCGGCTGGCGCGACGTCGCCACCGACCCGAGCGCGTTCCGGGTGCTGGCCGGCCCGAGCGCATGCAGCGCGAGCGCGTGCGAGACCTCGATCCCGCTGAGCGCGCTCGGCCCGGTCGGACAGATCGCGCTCTTCGTTCGCCTCGGCTCGGCGACCAACCTCGCGCTCTCGAACCAGACGCTCCCGCTCGACGATCCGTCGGCGGCGGAGAGCGTCTCCACGTTCGCGCTGCTGCCCTGATCCCTACTCGGCCATCAGCACGCGGATGCCGTTGCTCGTCGAGCGGCCGTCACGCGCGCGCCACCAGGTCGTGAGGTAGCTGGTGGTGCCGAAGACCTCTTGGTCGACCCAGTAGCCGGTCGATCCCTCCTCGTCGATGTGGCTGATGCCCCAGGCGCCGCCGCCGGGGGGGCGCACCGCCACCACGAGGTTCTGGATGGTCGAGTCTTGATAGGCGACGCGCACTCCGCCGCCCTCGAGCACCACGATGGACGCGTCGTCGCCGACGATGTGCCGGCCGTCGGTGTGCCGCGTGGCGCCGTCGATCGTGCTCCCGTCATCGACCACCTCGGGCCCGGGGGCCACGATCGTGCCGTTCGACTGCACCTGCGCGTAGCGGAGCGTCTCCTCGGTGCCGTCGATGTACGCGACGTGCCAGAGGCCCGCCGAGTCCACCGCCACGTCGGCGCCCATCCCGCAGTCGCCGACGAAGTCCTCCATCGCGCCGTAGCCGTCGATCAAGAAGGGCGTGCCCCACGTGGCGCCGTCGAAGCGCGCGCCGTGCACGTTGCCCGCCGAGCGATCGTAGTAGACGAGGGCGAGCCCGCCGGTCGGATCGACCGCGAGCGAGGTGTAGAGCCCGAGCGCGGGCGGCAGGTCCTCGACGTAGCCGGTGGGGATCGTCTCGGTGCAGCTCCCGTTGAAGCACGCGTTGCCGCTGCCGCAGTCCGCAGAGCAGTCGCTCGTCGGCGTGACGCACTGGCCGCTCGCGAGGCAGGTCGTACCGGACTCGCAGAACGCCGGGCGGCAGGCCATCGGGCCGGTCGCGACCTGCGTGACGGTCCAGTCGGTCGGCCCGGACGGCGAGGCGACGTTGGCGGTCGCCACCATCACCGAGCTGTCCACCTGGCCCGGCGTCGCGGTCGACGCCTCGATGCGCAGGTACGCGATGACCGGCACGCCGTCCGGCGTGATCACCAGCGACGAGTAGCGACCGGAGTCGCCCTGATCGTCGACGGTGTGCGTGTCCCACCCGCCGGGTCCGCCGACGGCCAGCTTGAGCGCGCCGTTGGTGGCGTCGTAATAGCTGATGAGGAAGGTGTCGCCGGCCATCGCGATCGAGGTCCAGCGCCCGACGTCGTCGCCGGGATCGCTCACGCCGCCGCGGTAGCCGGTCGGGACGTTGGTGATGGGCATCGACGGCGCGCCGTCCACGATGTCCCACTCGACCTCGGCGCCGTCCCAGACGCCGAAGACGAGATCGCCATAGAGATTCTCGCCCCTCGGATCGCCGGGCGAGTACCCGCTGATGTACACCGTGCCCGCGCTGTCGAGCACGGTGTCGAGGTGGGTGGCGAGGATGCCGGGATCGAGGGCCGGCCGCGCGGTGCAATCGGCGCAGCTCACCCCGCAGGACATCTCGTCCACCACCACGTCGGCGACCGCGCACTGGTAGCCGGGCTCGCAGAGCGCGGTGAGGTCGTAGTCGACGCACATGTCGGACGACGGGCAGCAGATGTTGCCGGCCGTGTTGCCCGGCGGGCGCGCCGCGTTGCACTCACCGCCGCAGGGCTCGGGCGTCACCGGGGTGCCGCAGTTGCACCCCGCCGCGAAGAGCCCGAGGGCGACCGTCAGAAAAAAGGGCAGCGACGGCCCCCCCCGGCGCCGCGCGACGACGAGCCCGAAGAGGCCGAGGAGGCCGACGAGGGCGAGCGGCGTGCCGCCTCCGCTCGAGCCGGGCGCGCTGCAGCCGCAGCCCTCGACGTTGGCGTTCGGCAGGCCGCGGATCAGCGCGGACTGCGAGCGGCCGACGTTGCCCGCCTCGTCGCGCACCTCGACGACCACGTCGGCGTCGTCGTGGGGCACGTCGAGGGTGAAGACGTGGCCCCAGTCGGTCCACTCGCCGTCGACCTGGTAGCGCACCTCCAGCACGTCGCTGGCCGTGATGATGTCGTTCGCGCGGACGGTCACGCCGCCTGCGGTGCGAGCGACGTGCACGGTCGGCGGCAGGATGTCGATGAGCAGCTCGGCGCGAGCCGGCGACTCATCGGTGCTGGCGTGCTCGCCGGCGACGCGCGCGCGGCCCTCGATCTCGTGGCGCGCCTGAAGAAGCAGGACGTCGTCCTCGACCCGCACGCGCGGCTCGGTGGTCCACGCCGACCACGGGCCGCCGTCGATGCGGTAGCTGTACTCGAACTGGACGGCGAGCGGACCCTCGGCGCCGAAGTGCAGCCACACGTGGTTGCCCTCGCCCTCGTTCCAGGTGTTCGGATCCATCGATCGGCGATCGAGGGTGAGATCCGAGACCGTCAGGGTCGTCTCGACCGGCGCGGTGTACGGCGCGGACGCGAGCGCGAGGTTCGCGAAGATGCCGAGGAAGTTGTGCTCGCCCTCGCGCACCCGGGTGACGCCGCCGGCGGGCACCTCGAGCTGGAAGCCCATGATGTCCGGGAGGTCGAAGGGCGAGATGCTGCTGCTCAGCATCCCGGCGAAGCTGCCGATCACCGTCTCGAGCGTGCTGGCCAGCGCGGTCGGCTGCTCGGAGAGGAGCTCGCTGTTCGTCACCACCGAGTTGGTCGAGTTGACGTACTTGATCTCGGGGACGAGCTGGTTGTCCGCCACCGACAGATCGATGCCGATCGTGAGATCGGTCTGGAAGGTCATGAAGCGGACGTAGCGCTCGGTGCTCCAGACGTAGAAGTCCATCTGCAGCTGGTTCAGGGCGATCTGCAGGAGCGGGTCGCCCTCGGTGCCGGCGCCGATGGTGAAGTCGGGCGGCGTCTGCGGCCGGATGGCGATCGTGAGCGGCGAGCTGCCCTGCGGGAAGGTCAGCTCGTTGAGCGAGCGGATCAGCGCCGACACCAGGCCGGTCGAGAGCTGCTGCGAGAGCCGGGTCCCGGCGCCGAGGCAGAGCATCCCGGAGTCGAACATCCCGTAGCCGGCGTAGTCCATGTACGCCTCGGCGATGCCGAACCCGACGTGCGTCTCGGTGCTCGTCCCGGGGATCACGTTCCCGCGGAACGCCGCGAGCTGCGGGATCTCCGGCCGGTCCGGCGGCGGGATCGTCGGCACGCACGAGTGGTGCGCGGGGGTCGTGTTGAAGGTGCGATCGGTCCCGCGGAAGCCGCCGAAGAAGTCGATCGTCATCCCCTCGTTCACCGCCTGGCCATCGCCGCCGGCCGCCAGGAGGAACTGCGCATAGGCGTGGGTGCCGGGCGAGAACCCGCCGAGCAGCGTCCCGCCGAGATCCCCCTCGCCGTCCATGCCGAGCAGGGTCGGCACGCACTCAGCAGACTCGGACGGGCCGAAGCGGCAGACCGACTCGGGGCTGGAGTCGGGCACCGAGAACGTGCCGTCCGGGCAGCCGTACATGCCGTGGGTCGTGCAGAGCTGTTCGGCAAGCGCGGAGTCGAGCAATCCCGAGATCTGGTCTTGAAGCTGGCCCACGAGCGTGCCGCGAAGCAGGTTGAGCAACCAGTCGAAGAAGCAGCCGCTCGCCTCGATGTCGTCGTTCTCGATGCCCTCCCCCGAAGCGAGAGCGGCGTCCGAGATCACGACACGCGTGTATCCGAGGCGCGCGGGGCGGTCGTCCGCTACGAGATCGATGTTCGCGATCAGCCCGACGAAATCCCGGCTCCCATTGCGAGTGTCGAGGTCGACATCGCAAGTGAACGCAGGAAGGATGGGTGGATCGAGGCGAATCGGGATGGGATCTCGTGCCCCGCCGGCGTCGCGGCTATCGATGATGACGCGGATGTGTGCGGAGAGCCGGTTGGGAGCGGTGGATTGAATGTCGAGCGAGTCGATCTCGATATGGGCCATGCACCCACCGCTGGGGCAGAGGTCGTAGTCGAACCCCGAGGCGCTCCCACTGGTTGAGGGGATCTCGAAGTCCAGCCCGTCCGGAAGCACCGTCCCGATGATGCCGTCGATGTTGTCCTCGATGAAACCGATCCCGCTCGAAGTGAGCCGCACCTGCGCCGAGTGGGGGATGCGATCGTCGATCGGGTAGCCGCCCGCGATCGGCTGCACCCCGCACCCCTCGCAGCTCGAGCAGCCTCCGCCGCCGCTGCAGGAGAACACCGTGAGGCCGAGCATGAGCACGAGGCTCCGGCCGTAAAAGCTGCTCAAATCGAAGCGGTCCATCCCAAGCCTCCGGCCGCACGAGCGGCGCCGCGCGCTGTGCACGATTCGGACGCGGACAGCCTACACCCGCCACCCGGCCGGGTTCAACGGCTACGGCTCGCAGCCGATCCGCTGGAGCACGACGTCGATGGCACCGTCCGGCGGATTACCGATCAGCGCGCCCCTCGCCCCCACCATCGAGATCGCTGGTCCACCGAGGAATCCGACCCCCTCGAGATCCGGCAGAGGGATGAGGCTCGATCCCGACGCGTCGGCGGTCAGCGGGATGTCCCGAAGGGCATAGCCAGAGCCCGTACGGATGACGGCCATGGCCACGGAGCCGCGATTCGCGGCATGGAACGTGAAAACCGCGGTACTCGGGAGTGGGGTGCACTCACCGACCCTCAGCCCATCACCGCTCCTCACCAGCGGCAACCCACATACCGCCGCGCTGTCGGCGGTAAAGATCGTCTCGGTCACCAGCGCCGCCGCACCCGGGGCGAGGTTCGTACCCCCGCTCAGCATCGCCAGCATGACCGTACACGGCTCGCCGCCACAGCGTGCGCCCGGATCCCATTCGAGGCTCTCGTCAGGGTTCAGGACGAGAGCGGTGCCGTCCAGGTCCACCTTCAGAAACCGCATCGGCCGAGGTGCTGGGATCGACGCTCCTCCGTCGGTGCGGCTCCCGCCGTCCACAGCGATCGGAGGGTCGGACTGAGGAAAGAGCGCAAAGGGCGCTGCTCCGTCGAAGGTGGCCAAGCCGCCCGTCGCGCTTCCCTCGCCGAAGTCCGGGGTCGTTGGGGGGAGGTCAAGGATTGGTCCGGCAAGTCCGAACCCCTCGAGATCGACAGTGACGGCCTGCCGAAGCGTACCGACCTGCCAGGTGACCAGGAGACGCGGGCCCATCTGCATGGCGGCCAGCTCCCGCGCGTTCGAGACCGCGGCAACGTCGAAGTCGATGCCCGCCGCTCCTGCGCCGCTGAATATCTGGCCTCGAATGACGCCAGGTTCCACCCAGAGCACGGCAATTTGGTCGAGACCATCGGCGCTGACACGCACCGCCCTGGGGGTGGTGACATCGGACCCGTCCGCCACGAAAGCGCCGCCACGAAGGAGCGCGCCGTCGAGACCAAAGAACGAAGCGCGAATGACGCTCTCGTCGTCCCGCTTCCACACCACGGCGTAGCCTTGGGCATGCGCCACAAGGCTCGCGCCCGCCCCGTCAAGCACACCGATGTCGGTAGTGACGGTAACGGGCGATCCCACGGGTCCGAGCAGCCCCTCATCCACCGCGCCGTCGCAGTCTTGATCGACGTCGTCGCAAGTCTCGGTGGCGCCCGGGCGGATCGCGCTGTCGCCGTCGTCGCAGTCGTCGGCGTTGGTCACGTGACCTTCGAGCGGCGTGCACGACTCGGTCGGGCTCGACGGATCGCCGTAATCGTCGCCGTCGAGGTCGGCGTAATACGTGACGGGCACGCAGGCGTCGCGGCCCGCGTCGCGATCCCGACCGGCGTCGCGGTCGCCGCCGCCGTCTCGCACCTCGCCGCCATCACGGCCGGCGTCGTCGTCGCCGATCGTGAAGCGACCGAGATCGAGCGCCTCCACGCAGCCGCCGAGCGCGAGCACGCTCAGCACCAACCAGAGCTCAGAAGCTCCCGCCGATCGTCGCAACACAGCCCTCCTCCACACAGGCCGCCCCCGCCGTGGGCGACGATCCGCTCTCGGTCACCACGCCGACGACCGCGAGGGCCGCGCCGATCGCCGCGACCGAGAGCCCCGCGATCCAGAGCACATCCGTGAGCGTGCCCAAGAGATACGCGTCATCCAAGACGCCCTGCGCCGACTGCGGGCAGCGACCACCCGCGCACGTCGCCTCGAGCTGCGCCTCGCGGTCGAGCGCCAAGACACCCGTCGGGATCGCCGCGAGCATCGCCGCCGCGCCGACCGACGCCACCGCGATGCCCACCGGCACCAGCACCGAGC
>JAEZBP010000105.1 GCA_023427125.1 Pseudomonadota bacterium
CGGAGGGCGTCGACGACACCGGCGCGACCGCGCTCGAGGTCTTCGGCGATACGGGCGAGCTCATCGCCCGCGTCGCCTCGCGCTTCTTCGGCCGCCCCCTCGACGTCATCGTCGCCGTCGCCGAGGCCTACCGCCGCCGCGCCACCGAAGAGAGCGGCTGACTCGAGCGATCAGCCCATCTCGACGAGCGCGGCGCGGTAGGCGCGGATCGCCGCGCTGGCGCTCGGGAGGTCGAGGAACGACGCGAGCTGCCCCACATCGATCTGCGGGAGCGCCTCGCTCCGCTCGACCTCGACGTAGCCGTCGCTCTTCAGGACGTGGACGCTGATGCGCGCGTCGCGCCGGTGCCAGATCCACACCTCGGGCACCCGGAGCTTGCGGTAGACGTCGAGCTTGCGGACGGCCCGGCGGCTCCACTCGACCTCGATCGCGAGCTCGGGGACGGCCGGCTCCTCTTCGAGGGTGGCGTCGCCGAAGAGGTAGCACTCGTCCGGCTCCGCGCCGGACTCGGCCTCCTTCTTCTCCAGTGTCCAGGATCCGAGCGCCTCGAACTCGATGCCGGCGTGCAGGCAGTAGGCCTCGACCAGGTGCCCGACGCGGGACGCCTTCTTCTCGTGGGAGCGCGACGGGCTCATGATCTCCAGGCGTCCTTCCGAGTACGTGAGGCGGGGCACCGAGCTCTCGTCCCGGAGCGCCAAGTGGCGCTGGTAGTCCGCCCAGGTCGCGCCGTGGATGACCACCACCTGATCTTCGTCGGGCGGGCGCCACGGATCCGGGTCCGGCGCAGAGGGGAGCCGTTCGGCGGCGGCGCTCATGTCGGAGACTATAGCACCGCGGCGGAGCCCCACGACCGCGAGGCCCAGGGCGCGGCGGCGGCTTCTCGGCTCTTCGATCAAATCGCCTTCATCCGGACTACACGCTCACGATCCGGGCGGAGCCAGAGCGCGCGGCGTTCGACGCGAGCGGAATGCGGTGTCTGCACGTCGCCCCCGAGGGAGAGCTGCATTCCCGGAGCTCGCTGTGCCGTCGTCCGAGCGCTCGCGGCAGCTCTGCGCGGACCTGAGCGGCACCTTGGTGCCGGTGCCCTGAGCGGCGGGCGCGCGCCGCCGCGCGCCGTGTGGGAGCGCGCTTCTCTATCGCCGCTCGCGGTAGATGACGTCGAGAAGGGACCGGTCGGCGCAAGCGTGGGCCCAGGTCGGGTGGCCGTCGTACGCGCTCACGCGACCGAGGCGCTCCCCATCGATGAAGACGAGGCAGAGCCCGTGCTCGTCCTCCCAGTCGCACTCGCACTCGAAGCTCACGTAGGCCACGCCCGCGTGTAGGTAGCCCGACGCGTCGTCCAGCGACGCCGAGACGCTGGGGCGGCGACCCAGCTGCACGTGTCCCCACACGTCGGCCGCGCGCTCGATCGTGGGGATCCCATAGTCCTCGCGCTCCTCGGCCGAGTAGTACTCCGCGATGTCGCGGTAGTAGCGGTACACATGCTCGGTGGCGTGCTCGAGGAGCGCCGGAGTCGCCGTCCGCATGTTCGCGATCGCGGCGTCGATGAGCGGGATCGCCTCTTCGGCCGGCGGGTCCCAGACGTGAAAGCGCACCTCGTGAGCGCCCATGCAAGTCAGGGCGATCGGCTCGGTGGCCCACCCGTCGAACACGACCTCCGCGTCCCCCCGGAGCGGGATGTGGGCGCGGTAGCACGGCTCGAGCTCGCCGGAGCGGGGGAGCAGGAGCCAGCGCTGGCGTGCCTCGGGCGGGACGACCACGGCGGCCGGCGAGAGCGTGAGTGCGATCCCCGCGTCCGCCGCCGCGCGCTCTCCGACCGCCTCGAGGAACGCGCGCAGCGTCGAGCTCGCGACGTGCGGATCGCGCGAGGTGCCGCGCGCCACGAGTAGTCCTTCCTGATGGCGGACCAACACCGCGCGCGGCGGCACACCGAATCGGGGGAGCGCGCACTCGGGGTCCGGGCCTCCGAAGGGCGCGTTCGCGCGCGCGGTGACCGCCCGGACGAAGGCCTCGAAGACGGCAGCGTCGGCGGGGGCCGATGCTGTCTGCACGGAGAGCACGCTCTCGATCCGCGCCCGCTCGCTCCACATGACGCGAGCATACCAGGAGAGCCTCCTCGGCGGGATCGTCGCTCTGGGCCACGGCCAATGCCATTGAACGTGTGCAGACATCGAGCTTGCCCTCGCCGGATCGCTGCGCCACCCCCGTCCAATGCGCGGTCGGATCATTCTCGCATCGTCTCCGCTGATCATCACCCTGTTCGCGTGCGGGCTGGCCGGCGGAGAGAGCGACCAACCGCCACCGCCGCAGGCACCGCGGGTACAGCCGCCACCGGTCGCGCCCGCCCGCGCGCCGGCGCAGCAGCCCGGTCGGATATCAATCGCGAGGCCAGCGGCGATCTCGCGCCGTCGCGACCGCCGCTCGGCTGCATCACCGCCGCGCAGGTGGACGCCTCGATGAACCCCGCCGATCTCTACGCGAGCATGGAGGCCTGCGTGCGCGCCGACCGGCACGAAGACGCGTTCTTCCTCTTCGCGCTGGGCGGCACCTTCGGGAGCTTCGACACCCGGCGGGTCGCCGATCGCAGCGCGCATGGAGCCGTGCCGATCATCCGGCAGCGTCACATCGACGTGCTGACGCCGGCTCAATGGGCACCCGTCGCCGCACGCCTCGAGCAGACGCTCGGCGACCCCTATGACCTCGCGCGCTTCTGCGCTCCCATCCGGCCGGCGGGCCCGCCGACCTACTACCCGGCCTACATGATTCAGCACGGCATGGGCGCGTTCCTCGGCCAGGGCAGCGACGGGCTGATTCCCGGCTTCGAGCCGGCGGCGGCGTGGGAGAGCTCGGTCCAGACCTTCCTCAACTGTCTGCCGGCAACCTAACGTTGGGCGACGGAGCCTCCACCTCCATGCCTCGGTGTTGGACGGCGCTGCGGCCAGGACGCGCGGGCGAGGCGGGCCTCCCACCGAGCGATGGCGCCGCCCCCCGCCGACGTCGAGAAGGTGCTCGCGCATGGTGAAGCAAGCGCACGAGTGGCTCGCCACCCGCAAGCCTCCGCAGCGCGACGACGAGGTGCGCGCCTTCGCGCAGAGGATTCCGCGCCCCGAGGCCCATCCCACGCTTGAGCTTCGCGCGTGCTGCTGCCACCTTCGCCCTCCGTGGTGCGTGATCTGTCCTGGGTCTTCGACGAGCTTCCGCCCTCGGGCGCGCGGCGCGGCGGTGATCCTTCGGAGCACGCGTTCAAGCACGACCTCGAGACGTTTGTGCGCGAGGTGGTGCAGAACGCCAACGATCAGGCGCTCTTCAAGCCGCACGTCGCCTTCCGCTTCCGCGAGCTGCGCGGCGAGGCGCGCCGCCGCTTCTTGAGGGCGCTCTCGTTCGAGCAGCTCGAGCCGCACCTCGAGGCGGCCGCCTCCGCGATGCCCGACGGCGCGCTGCGCGCCTCGCTCGAGTCCTTCGCGAGCGCCGATCGGCTCCTGCTCCTCTACGTCGAGGATCGAAACACGTGGGGCCTCACCGGTGAGGAGAGCGCGGGCGACTCGCACTTCCGGGCGCTCTGCAAGGACACGCTCTACAGCCACAAGCGCGAGCGCGGCGCGGGCGGCAGCTACGGGCTCGGCAAGAGCGTGCTCTGGAGCTTCTCAGGCCTCTCGGCGGTGATCTTCCACTCGCGCCTCATCGAGGATCCCGCCGATCATAAGTCGCCGCGGCTGATCGGGCGGGTGGAGCTGCCCTCGCACGCGACGGTCGATCGATGGTGGAGCGGCTCGGGCTGGCTCGGCCGCGAGGTGCGGGTCGACGATCGCGGCGCGCGCGCCGAGTCGGCGTGGGGCGAGGACGCCGCCGAGCACGCGTCGCGCCTCGCGTTCGCGCCGCGCGAGGAGTCCGCGATCGGCACGTCGATCCTCATCGTCGGCTTCCGCGATCCGACGAGCGAGAGCGAGGACGACGCGATCGACGCGCTCGTCGAGCGAACGCGCCGCGCGGCCGTGAAGCACTTCTGGCCTGCGATGATCGCCAAGCGCGAGCTGCGCATCGACGTCGGCGTCGACGCCGAGACCCGGCCGGTCGATCCCGAGGCCGAGCCGATCGCCCGACCCTTCGTCGAGTGCTTCCGGCGGCGCGAGGAGCTCTCGCCGGCGCTCGCGGCGCCCGGTGACGTCGTCAAGCGCGAGATCCCGTTCGATCTGCCGGACCGCCGCGACGGAGCACGCCTCGGGACGGCGACGGCCGATCTCTACGTCCGCCTCGCGCGAGAGGGCGAGCGGCACGAGCTGCTGGGCCGCGTCGCGATGATGCGAGGCCCCCACATGGTCGTGCGCTACTGGGATCGGAGCGCGCTCGGGGCGGGGGCGCGCCCGTTCCATGCGCTGCTCATCGCGGGCCTCGCGCGCGG
>JAEZBP010000131.1 GCA_023427125.1 Pseudomonadota bacterium
GCTCTAGTGGAAGTCACGTGAGCGGGGGCGGCCGGGGTCGTCGGGGAGGCGCGCGTTGGAGAGCTCGTCGGCGATGAGGTGGATGACGCCGGCCTCGCGCTGCAGATGCCCGCGCACCTCGAGGAGGACGGCGGTCTTGGCGACGACCTCGTGCTTCTCGAAGACGGGGCGCCACACGACGAGGTTCACGAAGCCGGTCTCGTCCTCGAGCGTCATGAAGGTCACGCCGGTCTCGGTGCGCGGGCGCTGCCGGCAGATGACGAGGCCGACGTAGGTGACGCGGCGGCCCGAGCGCATCGCGTTGAGGGTGCGCGCGTCGGGGACGCGACGGCGCAAGAGCTCCGGGCGCACGCGCTCCATCGGGTGGCCGCGCGCGCTGTGGAGGCTCGCCTTGTAGTCCCAGCTGACCTCGTCGCTGTCGCTCAGCGCGGCGAAGCGCGGGAGCGCGGCGGGCGCGACCGGCGGCGCGAGATCGAGGCCCTCGCGATCGGTCGAGAGCAGGCCGCGCACGGCCCACAAGGCGCGGCGGCGATCGAGGCCGAAGGGCGCGAAGGCGCCCGCCTCGGCCAGCGCGAGGAGCGCGCGCTTGCCGAGCTTGGTGGCCCGCGCGAAGTCGGCGAGATCGCGATAAGGCGGAGGCGCCGCCTCGAGCCGCTCGCGCTCGCGCTCCCCGAGGCCCTTCGCGTAGCGGAGGCCCATGCGGATGGCGAGCCCCGCTTCGTCGCGCTCGAGGGTGCAGCTCCACGCGCTCACGTTCACGTCGATCGGGCGCACGTCGACGCCGTGGCGCTTGGCGTCCTCGACCAGCGTCGAGGGCTGGTAGAAGCCCATCGGCCACGCGTTCAGGAGCGCGCAGGTGAACGCCGCGTGGTGGTGGCGCTTGAGCCACGCGGTCACGTAGCTCAGGAGCGCGAAGCTCGCGGCGTGGCTCTCGGGGAAGCCGTACTCGCCGAAGCCGCGGATCTGCGAGAAGACGCGCTGCGCGAACTCCTCGGGGATGCCGCGCGCCACCATGCGCCCGACCAGGCGCTCCTCGTGCTCGTCGATGCGGCCGCGCGAGCGCCACGCGGCCATGTCGCGGCGCAGCTGATCGGCCTCGCCCGGCGTGTACCCCGCCGCCTCGATCGCGAGCTTCATCACCTGCTCCTGGAAGATCGGGACGCCCAGCGTCTTCCTCAGGATCTTCGCGAGGCTCGGGTGCGGGTAGCTCACCGGCTCCTCGCCGCGCCGGCGCCGCAGGTACGGGTGCACCATGTCGCCCTGGATCGGGCCGGGCCGCACGATGGCCACCTCGATGACGAGATCGTAGAAGGTGCGGGGTTGCAGGCGCGGCAGCATCGACATCTGCGCGCGGCTCTCGATCTGGAAGACGCCGACGGTGTCGCCCGCCGAGATCATCTCGTAGGTGGCGGGGTCCTCCGCCGGCACGCTCGCGATGTCGAGCTCGATCCCCTCGTGCTCGCGCAGGAGATCGAAGCAGCCGTGGATCTGCGTGAGCATGCCGAGGCCGAGGAGATCCACCTTGAACAGGCCGAGGTCCTCGACGTCCTGCTTGTCCCATTGAATGACGGTGCGGTTCTCCATCGTGGCCGGCTCGACCGGGACGAGGGTGTCGACCGGCTCGGCCCCGAGCAGGAAGCCGCCCGGGTGGATCGAGAGGTGGCGCGGGAAGTTTTGGATCTGCTGGACGAGCTCGATGAGCTGGCGGACCCGGCGCTGGTTCGGATCGAGGCCGGCGCGCTGCAAGGCGGCGAGCTCGAGCGGGCCGCCCCAGCCATGCAAGAGCTTGCTCGCGTGATCGAGCGCGGTCTGCGGCAGCCCGAGCGCCTTGCCGACGTCGCGCACGGCGCTCTTGGGCCGATAGCGCACGACGTTGGCGACCATCGCCGCGCGCCGCCGGCCCCAGCGCGCGTAGACGTACTGGATGACCTCCTCGCGGCGGTCGTGCTCGATGTCGAGATCGATGTCCGGCGGCTCGGCGCGCTCGCGGCTCAAGAAGCGCTCGAAGAGCAGCTCCATCCGCACCGGATCGATCGCGGTGATGCCGAGGCAGTAACAGACGGAGCTGTTCGCGGCGCTGCCGCGGCCCTGACAGAGGATGCCGTTCTTCTTACAGAACTGGACGACGTCCCACATCGTCAGGAAGTAGCCGCCGTAGTCGAGCTCCTCGATCAGCGCGAGCTCGCGCGTCAGCTGCGCGCGCATGTCGTCCGGAATGCGGCCGCCCGAGCGCTCCTCGGCGCCGCGGAAGGTCAGCGTCTCGAGCCAGCTCTGCTCGCTCTCGCCGTCCGGCAGGTGCTCGCTCGGGTAGCGGTAGCGGAGCTGCGCGAGGCCGAAGGCGGCGCGCTCGGCGACCTCCGAGGTGCGCTCGATCGCGTCGGGGAGATCGCGGAAGCGCCGCCTCACTTCGTCGTGCGGCGCGAGGTAGTGCTCGGCGTTGGGCTTCAAGCGCCGGCCCGCGGTGTCGAGCGTCACCTTGTGCCGGATGCAGGTGAGGACGTCGGCGAGGAAGCGGCGGCCGCGCTCGTGATAGAGCACCTCGACGCCCGCGACGAGCGGGACGCCGAAGCGGATGGCCGCGACGCGCAGCGCGGCCTCTTCGCGCACCTCCTCGGCGCGGCGGTGGCGGGCGACGAGCGCGTAGAGCCGATCGCCGAAGGCGTCGGCGCAGCGCTCGAGCGTGATCGGATCGGGCGCGAGCGCGATGAGCCCCTCGGCGCCCTCGGCGAGCTCGCGCACAGACACGAGCGACTCGCCCTTGGGCCGCCTCGCGTGGCCGAGCGTCAGCATCCGAGAGAGGCGCCCGTAGCCCTCGCGGGTCTGTGCGAGGAGCACGACGCGGCGCGCGTCCTCCGGCACCTGCCCGACCGTGACCTGCGCGCCCGCGATGATCCGCACGCCGATCTCGCCGCCGCGCACCCACGCGCGCACCAGGCCGTTGACCGAGTCGCGATCGGTGATCGCGATCGTGTCGAGCCCGAGCGAGTGCGCGGTGTCGACGAGCTCCTCGGGGTGGCTCGCGCCCTCGAGGAACGACCCGTTCGACTTCACCCACAGCGGTACGTACGGCTTCATCTCGCTCACGCGGGCGCGATCAATTCGGATTCAGCGCAGAGCGGGGCGGCCCGCCCGGCCTTGGCACATCGAGAGAAACGAGGAGCACGCGAGGTCTCCCCTCCCGCTTGCGGGAGGGGTCGGGGGAGGGCTGGACGAAGCGCCTCTCGAGGACCCTCCCCTAACCCCACCCCCGCGCGGGAGGGGGGCCCAA
>JAEZBP010000159.1 GCA_023427125.1 Pseudomonadota bacterium
GCGAAGGGCTCGGGGAAGTCGCCGGAGAGCCCGACGGTGGCGCGGCCGGCGCAGAAGACGCGGCTCCGGTGGGCGCGCGCGTCGTCGACCCGCACGCGGCCGAGGGCGGCCTCGGTGCCGAGCTCGGGGTGCGCGTAGGGGTGGCCGCGGTAGAGCAGCGCGTGCAGGGCCTGCTTGCCGAGCTCCTCGTCCTCGGCGTTGCGCAGGTCGACGACGAGCGCGTTGCGGGCCTGATCGCGGATCCGCGCGAAGTCGTCCTCGCCCATCCGCGGCCGCAGGAGCACGTCGCGGAAGAGCGCGTAGAAGTCCTCGAGGTGGTCGCGGTGCACCTGACCGACGAAGACCGTTCCGTCGCGGCCGACGTGCACGTCGATCGAGCCCGCCATCGGATAGAGGCGCCGCGAGAGCTCCGCGTAGGAGAGATCGCCCGCGCCGCCCTCGACCATCAGCCGCGCGGTGAGGTTCGTGATGCCCTCGCGCCCGTCCTCGTCCGACGCGGAGCCGGCGTCGAAGGCCACGCGGAACGTGACGAGCGGCGAGCTGTCGCGCTGCACCACCATGAGCGGCGCCTCTCGGAGCGGCTCACGGCGCCGCTCGGAGGCGGGCTGCTCCTCGCCGGTCGTCTCGGGCAGCCGCGTGTACTCCCGCGGCGCGGGAGTCGGCGAGCCGCAGCCGAGCGCGAGCGCGAGCGAGGTGACGGCGGCGCGCTTCACCGCGCCGATCACTGGGCACCTCCCTGCGCGAGCGTGACGACGAAGCGGCGATCGGCGGTGAGGTACTGGCGCGCGACCCGCGCGACGTCCTCGGGCGTGACCGCGGCGACCGCGGCGAGGAGCTGGTCGAGCACCTCGAGCCGGCCGCCGACCGCGATCGTGCGCGCGATCAGATCGGCGACGGCCGAGGGGGTCTCGAGCTCGGAGAGCAGCGCGTAGCGGATGTGCGACTTCACCGCCTCGAGCCGCTCGGCCTCGACGTTCCCCTGCGCGATGCGATCGAGCTCGCTTTGAATGGCGCCGAGGATGGTGTCGAACGACTGTCCGTCGGCGAGCGTCGCGTGCGCGATGAAGAGGTGGGGATCGCGCGTGTGCTCGTTGGCCCAGCTCCCGAGCTCGAGGACGCTGCGCTCGTCGACCACGAGCCGCTGGTAGAGGGGGCTCGGCTCGCTGAACGCGAGGCCGTGCACGACCTGGAGCGCCGCGGTGTCGCGCAGCGAGGCGAGCTGCTCGCGCGCGCTCCGGCCGCTCATGAAGGCGGGGGTGCGATAGCCGGCGAAGAGCCGCGGCGAGGCGGCGGCCGGCCAGTCGATGTGCCGGGTCGCGCCTGCGGTCGGGGCCGGCTCGACGGGGATGCGCGGCTGATCGCGCCGCCCGCGCCAGCGGCCGTAGTGCTGGCGGACCAGCGCCATCAGCCGATCGTGATCCACGTCGCCCACCGCGATGATCGTCGCGTTGTCGGGCGTGTAGAATCGCTGGAAAAAGCGCCGCGAGTACTCGTACATCTCGGGCATCGCGTCGATGTCGCGCAGGTACCCGAGGGTGGTGTGCCCGTAGGTGTGCTGCGAGAAGCTGACCTCGCTGAGCGCCTCCCACATCTTGAGGAAGGGGTTGCTCGCGTTAGTGTCGTACTCGCCGCGCACTGCGCCGGTCTCGGTGCGGAACGCCGCCTCGTCGTACGAGAGGTGCTGGAAACGATCGGCCTCGAGATCGACCACCTGATCGAGCACCGCGCTCGGCGCGGTCAGCGTGTAGAGCGTGAAGTCCTGGGTCGTGTACGCGTTGTTGTCCGCGCCGAAGCCCTGCAGCACCTCCTCGTAGCGCGCCTGGGGGAAGCGCTCGGTGCCGCGGAACATCATGTGCTCGAAGAGGTGCGCGAAGCCGCTGTGCCCGGGCTCCACCTCGTCGCGCGAGCCGACGCGCACGAGCGTGTAGTAGGCGACGATGCCGGGGCTCTCCCAGGGGACGCTCACCACCGTGAGGCCGTTGGGCAGCCGCTCCACGCGTGGTGCGGTCGGGAAGACGCCCGCCTGCGCGTCCGCGCGAGCCGGCGCGAGCGCCAGGGCGATCGCCAGCGCGATCGCGGAGAAGAACCGCGTGAGCGAAGCGAAGCGACGGTCGCCCGACACCTGCTGCGCAGTGCCGTCGCGCAGCGGAGCGAACCATGTAGACAGCAGCTTCATCCTCAGCCTCCGCTCCTCAGGATCGACGGAAAGTAGTCGGCCGGCGCCGCGAGCCCCATCAATTGCAGCATCGTCGCGGCCAGGTTCGGAAGGCCCGGCGCCTCCACGCTCGGATCGATCGCGAGCTCGTGGTCCGGCGCATACACGTAGCACGGCACCCGGTTGAGGGTGTGGCTGGTCTTGGCCTTGTAGCCGCCCTTGCCGTCGGGCATCGGCGCCTTGGTCTTCTTGTCGAGCTCGTACATCTCGTCGGCGTTGCCGTGATCGGCGGTCACGATCATCGCGCCCTTCAACCTCCGGATCACCGGCAGGAGCCTCCCGAGCGAGAGATCGACCGCCTCGACGGCGATCACCGCGGACTCGCGGATGCCCGTGTGGCCGACCATGTCGCCGTTCGCGTAGTTCACGCGCGCGTGGCGATAGCGGTCGGTCGTGAGCTCGTCGATCAGGCGATCGGTGATCTCGGCGGCCTTCATCCACGGCCGCTCCTCGAAGGGGCGCGTGTCGCTCGGCACCTCGACGTAGGTCTCGCTCGCCGGCTCGAAGGGCTCGGTGCGGTTCCCGTTCCAGAAGTAGGTGACGTGGCCGAACTTCTGCGTCTCGCTGATCGCGAGCTGCGTCACGCCGCTCGCCGCGAGGTACTCGCCGACGCTGCGATCGATCGAGGGTGGCGAGACCAAGAAGTGCTTGGGTAGCCGCAGGTCTCCGTCGTACTGCATCATCCCCGCGTAGAAGACGTCGGGGCGCCGGCCCCGATCGAACGCGGAGAACGCGTCCTCCTCGAACGCGCGGGTCAGCTCGATCGCGCGGTCGCCGCGGAAGTTGAAGAGGATCACCGAGGCGCCGTCCGAGATCGGCCCGACGGCCTTGCCGTGCTCGTCGGCGATCACGAAGCCCGGCAGGTTCTGATCGATGACGCCGGGGTTCTCCTCGCGCAGCACCTCGATGGCTTGACGCAGGCTCGTAAAGGCGTGGCCTTCGCCGAGCACGTGGAGCTTCCACCCGCGCTCGACCATCGCCCAGTCGGCCTCGTAGCGGTCCATCGTGACCTTCATCCGGCCGCCGCCGGAGGCCACGCGATAGTCGCGCTCGGGCTTCGCGCTCAGCGCGCGCAGCGCCTGCTCGAGGCGATCGACGTACTCGAGCGCGCTCGTCTCCGGCACGTCGCGCCCGTCGAGCAGCGCGTGCACCCGCACCTTCGTCACACCCTCCTCGTCGCAGCGCCGCAGCATCGCGAGGAGGTGATCGATGTGGCTGTGGACGTTGCCGTCGGAGAGCAGGCCGATGAAGTGCATCGGCTGGCCGCTCTCCTTCACCCGCGCGACGGCCGCGCGCCACGCGGCGCCTCGCCAGATCGAGCCGTCCGCGATCGCGTTCTGCACGAGCTTCGCGCCCTGATCGAACACCCGGCCCGCGCCGATGGCGTTGTGGCCCACCTCGCTGTTGCCCATGTCGTCGTCGGACGGCAGGCCGACGGC
>JAEZBP010000226.1 GCA_023427125.1 Pseudomonadota bacterium
CCGCGCGCCTGCTCGCGCGCTGGATCGGATGAGCGGATGAGCGCCGATCACCTGAGCCGGATCCTCGAGCGCAAGGCGCGCGAGTGCGAGCGCCGCCGGCGCCACCCCGGGCTCTTCGATCCGGCGCGGTGCGTGGATGACGGGGAAGACCGAGGGGAGGCGGCGCTCGCGGCGCTGCGCCGTGCGCAGGGCGTGCGGGTGATCGCCGAGGTGAAGTTCAGGAGCCCGAGCGCCGGTGCGCTCCGCGCGTGGCGAGCGGGCGAGGGCGTCGCGATCGCGCGCGGCTACGTCGAAGGCGGCGCCTCGGCGATCAGCGTGCTCTGCGATCGCCGAGGCTTCGGCGGCTCGGTGCTCGAGGCGCGGCGCGTCGCCCGGGCGGTGGGCGTGCCGGTCCTCTTCAAGGAGTTCGTGCTCGATCCGCTCCAGATCGACCTCGCGCGGGCGGCGGGCGCCTCGATGGTGCTCCTGCTCGTGCGGGCGCTCGAGCGCGAGACGCTCCGCGCGCTCGTCGAGCGGTGCCGCGAGCGGGGCCTCGAGCCGCTGGTCGAGGCGGCGAGCGAGGCGGAGGTCGAGCGCGCGCTCGAGACCTCGGCCCGGGTGATCGGCGTCAACGCGCGCGACCTCTCGAGCTTCGAGGTGGACGCGGGCCTCGCGGGCCGGGCGATACAGAAAATTCCCCCGGGCCGCGTGGCGGTGTACATGAGCGGTGTGTCCAGTCGGGAGGAGCTCGAGCGAGTGGCGGACGGCCGAGCCGACGCCGTGCTGATCGGCAGCGGGCTGATGCGCGCGGACGATCCGGGTCGCAGGCTGGCGGAGCTCTTGGCGTGAGCCCGCGCGCGAAGGGGAGCACGGTCCTCGTGACCGGCGCGGCCGGCACCGTCGGCAATTACGTCGTCCCGCTCGCCGAGGCGGCGGGCTATCGCGTCATCGCGAGCGACATCACGGCCAAGGGCGTCCAGCAGCCGGTGCGCGGCGAGGTGCGGCCCGGCGACCTCCGCGATCGCGAGGTGCTCGAGCGGCTCGTCAAAGGCTGCGACGCGGTCATCCACACCGCGGCGCTCCTCGACGTCGGCGCTCCGGCGAGCGCGATCCACGAGCTCAACACCGGCGTCGTCGAGCGCCTCTACGACGCGGCGGCGCGGGCCGGCGTGAAGCGCTTCGTGCAGATCTCGAGCGCGATGATCTACGCGCAGGGCCAGGAGGGGCCGCTGACGGAGAGCTCCGGCGTCGATCCGCGCGGCGAGCACGGGCGCAGCAAGCTCGAGGCGGAGGCCATCCTGCGCGCGCATCGCGGCGAGGACGAGCCGGCCTGGACGATCCTGCGCGCGGCGCCGCTCTACGGGCGGCGAGGCCGCCACTTCGCGGCGGCGCTCCTCGCGGTCGGCCCGGTGGCGCGCCTGATGACGCCGGTGCTGCTCCGGCCGAGCGGCGGACCGACGGCGACCCTGGTGCACGCCGAGGACGTCGCGCGGGCGGCGCTCTTCGTGCTCGAGCGCGACGACACGAAGTACGAGACCTACAACGTCGCCGACGAGGACGCCCTGACGCTCGGCGAGCGCGTCGCCGAGACCTACCGGGCGTACGGCCTGCCGACGGTGGCCACCGGCGCGCTGCCCCGGCCGGTGCTCGATCGGGTCGGCAAGCTCTTCGTCCAGCCGGGCGCCTACCAGGCCGCCGACACCGCGGCGCTCGGCATGTGGCGCATGGTGGTGCTGCGGCACGGGCTGAAGCCGGCGCTGCGTGTGCGGCTGGATCGCGAGGCGCTCACGCTGCTCTACGACGATCTCGTCATCGACGCGTCGAAGCTGCGCGCGCTCGGCTGGCTGCCGCGCTACCCGCGCTTCGCCGAGGGCTGGCGCCAAGTCCTGCGGTGGTACCAGGCCGAGCGCTGGGTGCCTCGGTACGCCTGAGCATCGATTCACCACGCGAGGCGGCTCGACGCGCCTCGCTCCCTCCCTCCTCCGACGTCTTCGATGAATCGATGCTCCCGAGCCCGGGATTAGGTAGGGTGGTGACCGCGTGCGCAAGACGCTGACGTTGCTCGGGCGAGAGGCCGCCGCGTTCGCGCGGCAGGGGCAGCTCATGGTGCTCGGGCCGCGGCGGCCGCGGGTCGTGCGCGACGAGGCGGATCGTGTCGTGGTGTTCGTGCACGGGTATGGCGCGGCGGGCGCGGTCTTCGAGCCGCTGCGGGTCGAGGTGGAGCGCCGGCTCGGGGTGCCGACGGTCGACTTCACGTACCGCTCGATCTCGTCGTTCGGCACGATCACGCGCGACCTCGCGGGGCTGCTCGACCGGCTCGCCGCCGGGCGGCGGCTCGATCTGGTGGGGCACTCGCTCGGCGGGCTCTTGTCCCGCTGGTACGTGCAGGAGATGGACGGCGCGCGGCACGTGGATCGGATCGTGACGCTCGCGACGCCGCACGCCGGGACGGCGAGCGCGCGGATCGCGCCGGGGCCGCTCGGCGGGGTGCTGCTGCCCGGGAGCGCGGTGGTGCGCCGGCTCCAGGC
>JAEZBP010000324.1 GCA_023427125.1 Pseudomonadota bacterium
CTCCTGCGCGGCGCGGACCCACTCGGCCGCGCGATCGAGCACGCGATCCAGATCCGCGTCCGTCGCGTCGGGCCGCGTCCGCGCGACCGCGTCGAGCGCCTTGCACGCCAGCCGCGTGAGCTCGAGATCCGCCGCGCCGCCCTGGGCCTCGCGCCGGGTGGCCGCGAAGCCGCCGCGCTCGCTCTGGCAGTCGAGCAGCGCGCGCACCCCCTCGGCGAGCGAAGCGATCGGCAGCTCCTGCCAGCTCGCGCCGTCCAAGAGCACCAGCATCAGCTCCGCGAGGTGGCGGCAGTCCGGCTCGCGGTTCTCGAGCAGCCGCGAGAAGCCGTCGACCGCGAGGCGGCGCCGGCCGAGCGTCATGCGCGCGGCCATCCCGACCTTCATCCGCGTGGCGAGGATCGCCCGCATGCACGAGAGGGCCGGCCCCGCGAGCGCCGCGTCCGGGACGGTGCCGACGCGCGCCGCGATGTGCTCGAGCTCCTCGAGCAGGATCGAGGAGCCGCGCTCGATGCCCTCGGCGAGCGAGACGTCGTCCGAGCTCGGGCCCGCGCCTCGGTCGTCGCTCGGCGCGTCGAGCGGCGCGGCGGAGGCCACGATCCCGGAGAGCTGCGGGATCGGGTGCGTCGAGCTGCTCTTCGCGCGGACCAGCCGATCGAGCGTCGAGGGCACGACCAGCGCCGCCGGCCACTGCATCCACTCGCCGAACGCGGCGAGCGCGCCCGGCAGCTCGCCGAGGCGGCCCTTCTCCGTCGCGTCGACGACCGTCTGCCCGACCGCCTGCGCCGCGATGCGCAGGAACGACGAGCCGAAGCTGCGCCGGCGCGGATCGGCGCCCGCGAGGATGTCCATCGTGCGGCGGCGCTCGCGCTCGTCGCTGCGCAACGTGCGGAACATCGCGCGGCGCACCTCCGTCGCGCTCGCGTCGTCGCGCCGGAAGCAGTGGTAGAGCGCGTTCGAGAGCAGCTCGGGGATGTAGGCGCGGCGCTGCTTCGCGTACGCCTCGATGGTGTCCGACGCGGCGAGCGCGCGCGCGTCGAGGAAGCCCGCGGTCATGCCGAGCGCGGTCATCGGGTGCACGTGGCCGACCGCGTCGCCGACGAGCGCCACGCCGCCCCGACCGAAGTGGGTGCGCGGGCGGAAGCGGTTGAGCGCCCAGGGGCCGGGGCCGCTCTCGAGCGCGGTGTGGAACGCGGGGCGCAGCTCCTCGGGGAGCACCGGCGAGAACGCGTCCCACAGGAACTCGCGGGTCCGCGCGCGGGCGCCGAGCGCGACCGGCACGTCGAGGCAGCCGCGCACCGTGTCGTCGGCGATCCGATAGAAGAGCGCCGGCCCGGGCCCGCCGAGGATCACGTGGCCGAAGCCCTCGCGCGGCATGGTCACCCCGTGGAGCTCGACCGAGGCCATGTGCGAGAGCAGATCGCTCGACGCCGGGATGTCGAGGCTCTGGCGCACCATCGAGCGGCGTCCGTCGGCGCCGACGATGCGGCCGGCCCGCACCTCGAAGCTCGCGCCGGTGCGGCGCTCCTCGACGCGCACGAGGCCCTCCTCGACGTGCACGACCCGCGCGTCGGTGAGGTACTCGATGCTCTCGAGGCCGCGCGCGACCTCGCGCAGCGCCTCCACGATCTCGCAGTGCTCGGCGCTGAGCGCGACCCCGCCGCCGTAGGGCATCTCGATCGGTCCGGCCGCGTCGTCGGGCAGGATGACGAAGCCGTAGCCGGTGCGCGGGTGGGCCCGCTCGAGCCGCCCGATGCGCAGCTCGTCGAGCACACCGACGCCGGTCGGGTGCAGCCACTCGCCGGCGAAGCGGCGCGCGGCGCGCGGATCGGCCTCGAGCAGGAGGACGCGGGCGCCCCTCCGCGCGTGCGCGATCGCGGCGACCGTCCCGACGGGACCGCCCCCGACGACCACGACGTCATAGTGACTGCGGCTTGCCTTCATACGTACCTCGATGCTGCCGGCTCGATGAGCCGGCTCAATGAACGAGTCGCTCCTCGAGCGACGGCGCGCGCCGCGTGCCGCCGGTGGGGAGAGCGCGCGCGCGGACGCGGCGCTCGGAGAGGCCGAGCGCCCA
This sequence comes from Pseudomonadota bacterium, assembly GCA_023427125.1. Lineage (GTDB taxonomy): Bacteria > Myxococcota_A > Polyangia > Polyangiales > Sandaracinaceae > JAEZBP01. The sequence goes on from JAEZBP010000324.1 coordinate 2,075, forward strand.
GACCGGGAAGTAGCTGCGGTAGAGGCGGTACTCGAGGAGCGCGGTGTGGAAGAAGATCCCCTCGGGATCCTGCTTGGGCCAGGTGCCGTCCTCGCGCTGCGCGTCGGCGAGGAACGCCGCGGCCCGCTCGATCGCGCCGAAGTCCGGATCGCGCGCGTCGAGCAGCGTCGTCATCGCCCACGCGGTCTGCACGATCTGGCCCTCCTCGTGCTCGACGTAGCGATCCTCGAGGACGCTCGAGAAGTGCTCGCCCCACCCGCCGTCGGCGCGCTGGCGCTCCTTGACCCACGCGCAGGCGCGCCGGATCTGCGGATCCACGCAGGGCACGCCGCCGGCCAAGAGCCCGCGCACCGCGAACATGGTCCCGTACACGAAGTGCACGCCCCACACCCCGGCCCAGCTCCCGTCGGGGCGCTGCCCGCGCCGCAGCACGGCGACGGCGCGCTCGATCGCGACGTCGATCTCGCCGGCGAGCGAGTCCGGGTAGCGCTCGCGGAACGCGGCGAGCGCCGCGATGCACGACGCGGTGCACTCGACGTAGCTCTTCTCCGTCATGCACGCGCCGAACATCTCCGAGGGATTGAGCCACTCGATCGGCAGATCGACGCGGCGCGCCTCGTAGCTGCCGAAGCCGCCGTCGGGGTTCTGGGTGCGCAGGATGAAGCGCGCGGCCTCGAGCATCTCGCGCGCGCTCGGCGTCGCGACCGGCGACTCGAGCCGGCCGAGCATCGCCTCGGCGGTGCAGTCGGAGACGGGCCAGCCGTGCCAGACGCCGGCGAAGCAGTAGCCGCCGGTCGGATCGAGGCGATCGTTCTCGCCCTCGCGCCCGGTGCCCGCGCGGATCTGCTGGCTGCGGAGGAACGCGTCCGCGCCCCGCAGCGCCTCCTCCACGTCGACGAAGGGCGCCGCGGCGGTGAGCGCCTGCGCGGCGAACGCGGTGTCCCAGCTCGCGCTGCGCGCGCCGCACACGCGGGTGCCCTCGACGTCGTCCTCCCAGATCCAGCCCTCGAAGCGCTCGAGCGCCTTCGCGACGTCGGGATCGTTCGCGTCGGCGACCCAGAGGGCCAGGATGTCGAGCAGCCCGCTCACCGGCGAGATGCAGGTGTGCGAGGTCGAGCGCAGCTCGTAGCGGATCCGCTCGCGGAGCTGCGCCAAGAGGCCCTCGCGCGAGCGGCGGGAGCGCGTCTTGTCGAAGAGCTTGAGCGCGCGGTACGCGAGCTTGAGCGCGCGCGTCGGCGGCACGTGCACGTCGCCCTCGCGCAGCGTCTCGCGCGCCGCCTCGAAGTCGATCTCGCCCTCGGGCTCGAGGAAGAGCTCGTCGCGCAGCGCGCGGATCGTCGGCGTGGCCGGGCGCTGGTGCCGCTCGGCGTAGAGCGTGGCCATCCCGAGGTAGATGAGCCGGGTGTGGCAGTAGTAGCGAGACGGATGCACCGGCAGCCAGCGCGGCGCGCTCCAGAGCTCGGGCAGCACCGGGCTCACGCCCTCCCACTCGTAGAGGCCGACGAGCGCGAGCCAGAGCTTGCCCCACGAGGGGATCCCGATGGCGCCGCCCTCGGCGCGGATGAACGCGTGGGCCCGCGCGAGGAGCGGATCGTCCTTGGCCAGGCCGAGCAGGCGCGCCGCGACGTAGACGAGGATCGTCACGAAGAGGTAGGGCTCGCTCTTCTCGTGCAGGCCCCAGCCGCCGCCCGGCAGCCGGGTGTGCGCGAAGTGGATCAGCAGGCGCCGCCGCCGCTCGGGATCGATCGCGCGGCCCATCACGTGGCACGCGAGCACGTACTGCGCGGCCAGCATCGGGCACCAGACGACCTCGCCCTCGAACGAGCCGTCCTCGGCCTGCTCGGCGACGAGCGCGTCGACGCCCCGCGCGAGCGCGCGCTCGATCTTGGCGCGCGCGCTCGAGCCCGAGCGCGGCAGGCCCACGACCTCGCCCTGCGCCTCGCTCGCGTGGATCGCCGCGCCGTAGCGGCCGGCGCCGCGCAGGCCGAGCCGCTCGTCCCAGCCGCGCGGGAGCGCCTCGGTGAGGCCGAGGCTCCCGCCCACCATCCAGCCGATGCGCCGCAAGAGATCGGCGCCCACGATCGCCGAGTGGCCCACGTCTCGCGCGCCGTCCGTGAGCACGTGCTGCGCGCCGCGCTGCATGACGCGCGCGCACGACGCCGCGAAGCGCACGACGCCATCGCCGTCGCCGGCGATGAAGCCCATGGTCCGCAGCCGCTCGCGCGGGTGCTCGCGCCAGAGCGCGTAGGCGGCGCGCCGCAGCGCGACGACCTCGGGCGAGCCGTCGGCGAAGACCTCGTGCAT
>JAEZBP010000373.1 GCA_023427125.1 Pseudomonadota bacterium
GCGCACGCGTGCGCGTAGGTGCGCGCGTTCGTGCCGCCGGGCACGGTCTCGCCGCCCTCCGCGTAGTACCAGCGATCGAGGGACCGCCCGATCTCCATCCCCTCGGCGTCGAGGAGCGAGAGGCGGATCGGCGTGCGCGCGGGCACGCTGAGGAGCGCCGATCGATCGGCGGGCAGCGCGAGCTCGGCGAGGATCCGCGCGGGGATGCGCGGCGAGAGGCCGACGGTCGTCCCGCCGTCCTCGTAGCGGCGGACGTCGCGCTCGCGGGCCTGCGCCGAGGCGAGCAAGCGCAGCGAGACGATGTCGTCGCGCAGCGCGCGCACGCCGCGCGGCTCCGCGCGTTGATAGAGCGACTCGAGCACCGCGAGATCGCGCAGGGCGAGGAGGCCCCTCGGCAGCGCCGGGTCGGTGAAGGGCGCGTGAGGCTCGTCCTCTGCCGGCCGCGCGAGCACCGGCACCGGCGATCGCAGCGCGCCGTCGCCGATCGCGCTCCTCGCGTACGCCTCGAGCGCGCCGAGCCGCGCGCCCTCCCAGCCGTCGTCGATCCGGGCGATCGCGATCGCGCCGTCGATGGCCACCAGCACCCGCCCATCGGGGAGCGCCGCCGGATCACGCGAGCGCGCGCTCGTGTCGAGCCACGCGATCGGTCGCTTGTAGCCGCTGACGCTGGCGTCCTCGATGGGCTCGAGGTGGGGCCCGAGCGATCGATCGGCGACCGCGAGCATGCCGAGGTCGTCGTCGGCGGCGCTGGACGGGAGCACGATCATGACCTGCCGGCCGTCCGGCAGATCACGGCCGAGGAGCGGCGCGCTCGGGGCGAGGGTCGCGCCGAGGTGCACATGGTACTCCGGCTCGCCGTGCAGCGCGGGATCGTGGCAGAGCGGAAAACGGAAGAGCACGCCCTCCGGGCCGCGCGGACCCTCGCGCCGCGTGCCGAAGAGCAGCGCGCCGCGCGTCCTCCCCGTCGCGAGGAACGCGGGCGACACCTCCGGGGCGGGCGTGAAGGTGAGCCGCTCGAGCGCGCCGTCGCGATCGAGCGCGACGAGCTCCGGCGGGGCCCCGCTTCCGTCGGCGCCGAGCTCGTCGTGTCCGTCCCACGCCGCGATGATCCGTCCATCGGGCGCGTAGGTCGGCTGCACGAACGAGCCCGGGTCGGTCGCTCGCGTCACGCGCCGCACCTCCCGCGTGGCCAGGGTCAGCTCGTAGATCGCGAAGCGCGCCTCGCCCTCGCGCCGCATCGCGAACGCGACGCGCGCCGCGTCGTGGGAGAGCGCGGGATCGCGCAGCTCGATCGCTCCTTCCGGGTGCAGATGCGCGGTGAGGTTCTCGGGCTCGCCCGCGCTCGGCCAGCCCGCCATGAAGAGGTCGCTCCCGACGGGGCCCGGCTCGACGCGATAGGGCGCGCGGCGCGACGCGGGCCCGTCGACGAAGAGCACGCCGCTCGGCTCCCGCCCTTCGTGCACCCCGAGCGCCTCTCGCTCGCTCCGCGCCCAGCGCAGGATCGCCTGCGCGGCCGGCGCGTCGAGCGGATCGTCGATCGGCGCCTCGGGAAAGAACGTGGCGGCGCCGCCGCGGTGGACGAGGCCGCCCGAGTCGGCGCCGAGCGCCTTCTGCACGAGGCGCGAGCGCGCCGGATCGCTGCCCCACAGATCGAGGAGAGCACGGACGGCGAGCCGTGACGCGCGCACGTCGGCGCCGGAGACCTCCGCGACGGAGGGCAGCGCGAACGATCCGAAGGCGACGTCGCGGCGCCCGTGGCAGCCGTCCTGGCTGCAGCGCGCTCTCAGGACCGGGATGACCTCGCTCGCGTACTGCCGCTCGAGCGCAGAGAGCTCCGCATCTTCGCCGCCGCGATCCTCGATCTCGATCCAGCGGAGCATCGCCTCGAGCGCCTCGTCGTCGGGCCCATTGAAGAGCGCGCCGCCCGCGTGGGGCCCACCGCCCGACGAGGCGGGGAGCGCTACCCGCAAGAGCGTCGAGGCGCGCGGCGCTCCGGTGCTGATGCGCGCGCGGGCGGCCTCCCGCGCCGCCTCGAGATCCGCGAGCCGACCGCCGGCGTCGAGCCGAAAGAAGAGCCCCTCGATCGCCGGCCACTCATCGCCGGCCGGCACCCCGTGACAGGCCGCGGTCGAGCAGCGCGCCTCGAGGACCGGCGCCGCGTCCCGCGCGAAGCGCTCGGCCGGCCCGTCCGCGCAGCCCGCCGCGAAGAGGCCGAGGAGCGCCAGCGAGGCCCGCATCCGCTCGATCCTGATGGCGGTCGCCCCGGCGCCCTTGCGTCAGATCAACCCTGCGCTGATCGAGCTGGCGCCGGATCAACGCGCGGGGCGATCGAGCGCCGACCACATCGCCTTCGTGATCGACTGCTTCACGTCGAAGAAGCCCTCCCAGGGGTCACGCTTCTTCAGGAGCGCGGGGATCGTCCGGATCGTGAGCTCGTCCGAGACGAGCTTCTCCGTGAGATCGCGCCAGGCGACCGGCATCGACACGGTCGCGGCCGCGTGCTTGCGGGGCGAGTACACGCACACCGCCGTCGCGCCGCGCCCGTTGCGCAGGTAGTCGACGAAGATCTTCCCGCGCCGCTTGGACTTGGCCATCGTCGCCGTGTAGTCGGCGGGCGCGCGGCGAGCGAGATCCTTCGCGATCGCGTGGGCGAAGCCCTTCGCGTCGTCCCAGCTCGTGCGGCGCGCGATCGGCACCACGACGTGCAGGCCCTTGCCGCCCGTCGTCTTCGCGAAGCTCGTCAGGCCGAGCTCGCGGAGGCGCGCGCGCACCTCGTGCGCCGCCTCGATGGTGCGCGCCCAGGGCACGCCGGGCCCCGGATCGAGATCGATCACGAGCTGATCGGGCCGCTCGATCGTCCGGCGGTGCGAGCCCCAGGTGTGGACCTCGAGCACGCCGATCTGCGCGAGCGAGACGAGGCCCGCCTCGTCCTTCACCATCGTGTGCTGCTCGGTCTCGTCTTTATCGGCCACGTCGATCGGGTGCAGATCCGGCGGCATCCCCTGGATGGCGTGCTTCTGGAAGAAGCACTGCCCGCTCACGCCCTCCGGGCAGCGCACGAGCGCGAGCGGCCGCTCCGCCACGTGCGGCAGCATCCGCGCCGCCACCCGCGCGTAGTGCTCGGCGAGGTCGCGCTTGGTGAGCCCGACCTCCGGCCAGAGGACCTTCTCCGGGCTCGTGAGGCGCACGCCGCTCGGCGAGCTCGCTCGCTTCTTCATGATCGACGCGGGCCGCTCGCGGACCACCTCGCGCGCGGGCTTGTCCTCGCGCACGCCGAGGAGCTTCGGGTGGCGCAGGCATCCGTCGTCGGTGCGCTCGGCGAACGCGACCTCGACGACCATCTCGGGCGCCACCCAGTGCACCCCGCGCGCGCGAGGGCCGCGCGGCGGGTTTACGAAGGGCGCTCGGTCGAGCTCGGTCTTCGCGAGCTCCGCGCGGAGCTTCTTCAGGAGCGCGCCGCTGAAGCCGGTGCCGACCCTCCCCACGTAGCGCAGCTGCCCTCCCTCGCGCTCGCCCAGCAGCAGCGCGCCGAGGCCGATGCGGCTCCCCGAGGGCTCGGTGAACCCGCCGACCAAGAGCTCCGCGCGCCCCAGGCACTTCAGCTTCAGCCACTCCTTGGTGCGCTTCTCGACGTAGGGGCGGCTCGCGCGCTTGCTGACCATCCCCTCGACGCCGAGCTCGCACACATGCTCGAAGAACGCGGCGCCGCTCCCGACGACGTGATCGCCATAGCGGATGCGCCCCTCGAGCGCGCCGGTCCGCGCCAGGAGCTCGCGCAGGAGCGCCTTGCGATCGATCAGCCTCGCCGGCCGCAGATCCCAGCCGTCGAGGTAGAGCAGATCGAAGGCGACGTAGCGCACCGCGCGCTCCTTGCCGGGCCGGAGCGCCTGCTGGAGCGCGCCGAAGCGGCTCCGGCCTTGCTCGTCGAGCACCACCATCTCTCCGTCGAGCCACGCGCTCCTCACCGGCAGCTCGGCGAGCGCGCGGGCGAGCGAGGGGGCGCGCGCCGTCCAGTCGAGCTGCTTGCGCGTGAAGAGCTGCGCGCGGCCGCGCTCGAGGCGCGCGGCGATGCGATAGCCGTCGTACTTCAGCTCGTGGATCCAGTCGCCGCCCTCGGGCGGCTCCTCCACCAGCGTCGCGAGCTCGGGCCGGATCGTGCGTGGCATCGCGCGCTCCTTGGCTCCTCGGAGGGTGGACGGATCGGGGATCGCGCTCTCGCCCTCGCCCGAGCGCCAGACGCGATCGGGGTCGCTCGCGATCGCCTCCATGCCCCGCCCGCTCAGCACGCTCTCGGTCTCTCTCTTCACGAGCCGATCGGCGTCACCGAGGCGCGCCTCGTCGTCGCTGCGCTTGATGAGGAGCCACTGCTCCTTCTCGTCGGAGTCGGCGCCGGCGCGGCCTCGCGTCCTCACGAGCGTCCAGCGCCCGCGGAGCTTCTGGCCGTGGAGCGCGAAGCGGAGGTGCCCCTTCTTCAAGCCCGCGCGCGGATCCTCGGTGGGCTCCCAGGCGCCGCGATCCCAGAGCAGCACCGTGCCGCCGCCGTACTCGCCCTTCGGGATCACGCCCTCGAAGGTGCCGTACTCGACCGGGTGATCCTCGGTGCGCACCGCGAGCCGCCGCTCCTTCGGATCGAGGCTCGGCCCCTTCGGCACCGCCCAGCTCAGGAGCACGCCGTCGAGCTCGAGGCGGAGGTCGTAGTGCAGCCGCCGCGCGGCGTGCTTCTGTACGACGAACGCTCGCCCGCTCGCGGAGCGCTCCTCCCTCGGCTCGGGCTCGGGCGTGCGCGCGAAGTCGCGCTTCTTCCGATACTCGCGCAGGCCCATCAGGCGGCCTTCTTGCCGGAGGCCTTCCTCTTCTTGGCGGTCTGCTTCGGCGGGGCCTTCCTGGCGGCCGGCTTCTTGGCGGTCTCCTTCGACGGGGGCTTCTTCTCCTCTTTCTTGGTGCCCTGCTCCTCGATGCTGCGCTTGAGCATCGCCATCAGATCGACCTCACGACCGCGCGGCTTCGCCTCGACCGGCTCCTCCTCGGTGACCACGTTCACGTCGCCGCGCTCGGCCTTCTCGTGGATGATCCGCAGCACGTCCTCGCGATAGGTGTCGTGGAACTGCGAGAGGTCGAGCGGCTGGGTCATCCCCTCGACGAGCTGCTCGGCCATGTCGCGCTCGGCCTTCGTGACCTTCATCTTCGAGAGCTCGGTGCTCGGTAGATCGAGGTCCTCCTCGCTCTTGATCTGGTCCGCATAGCGGATGATCTCGAGGACCATGACGTCGCCGCGGGGCACGACGAGCGCGACCTGCTGGCGAGAGCGGATCACCACCGTGGCGATCCCGATCTTGCCGGCGTCGCGCAGGGTGTCGCGGAGCAGGGCGTAGGCCTTCAGCCCCTTCTTGGTGGGGCGCAGGAAGTAGGGCTTCTCGCAGTAGATCCAGTCGACGTCGGCCAGCTCGACGAACTGCACGATGTCGATCGTCTGGGTTGCCTCGACGTTGGCGCGCTGGAAGTCGCTGTCGTTGAGCACCACGAACTCGCCGCTGTCGAGCTCGTAGCCCTTCACCACCTCTTCCCACGGCACCTTCTCGCCGGTCTCCTTGTTCACGCGCTCATAGCCGACCTTCGCCATGTTGCGCTGGTCGAGCATCGTGAACGAGAGCGACTCGGATCGATCCTCGGCCGTCACGAGGTCGACCGGGATCTGCACGAGGCCAAAGCCGATCGTGCCCTTCCAAATTGCGCGGCTCGCCATCTTCGAGGTCTCTCCTCGGAGGGACGCTAAGCACCTCCGCCGGGCTCCCAACGTGGCCGTTTCGCTCGCCGTCGAGCCGTGACATACCCCGCCTCGTGTCCGGGCCCGGAAAGCGCCAAGCCCTGGCGGCGTTCGTGTCGATCGCCGGCGTCGTCGCGATCTGGGCGGTCAGCGCGGCGCGCCAAGAGGAGCAGACCGCGACGATCTCGCGGCAGTGGGTCGGCGAGCAGTGGGACATCACGCGCCGCTGCCTGGTGGGCACGCCGATCGGCCGAGGGGAGGGCGCCGAGGCCCTGCGCGCGCGGCTGATGACCGAGCTCGTGTGGAGCGTCGCGGAGGAGGGCGACGCGCGCTGGCCCGCGCGCTGCGCCTCGCTCGTCCCCACGCTGCGCGTCGATCGCTCCATCTTGCGCGCCGATCCCGGCGACGCGCTCGCGACGCTCGAGGTGCTCGCGCCGCGCGTGCTTCAGCCCGACGCCGACGGCCACCTGTCGCTCTCGGACGCCGCGCGGCGCGCGGAGGAGCTCGCTGCGCCGATCGCGATCCTCGACGCCGCGATGCCCTCGGGCGCCGAGTACGACGCGAGCACCTTCCTGCGCCCGGACCTCGGCGTGCCCGCCGAGGCGGTGCTCGCCTCCCTCGCGTGCCCCCTCCCGGAGCGGTCGCTCGAGACCCTCGAGGGCCCCCTCGAGGGGTTCGACGATGGACCGCTGATCTGCCGCGCCGGGGACGGCTCCCACCTCATCGCGTCCCGCGACGACCGTCGCTGGTGGATCGCACCGGGCGCGCCGCCGATCGAGCTCACGCCGGCGCCGGCGGGGACGCCGACGGTGGCCTGCAGCGATCGCGCGCTCGTGATCGGGTGGCGAGATCGGGCGAGGTGGCAGCTCACGCGGTGCGCGGGCGATCGCTGCGCCGCGCTCCCCTCGCTCTCCACCGGCGAGGAGCTCGCCCTCGCGGTCCGGGGCGAGCGCGTGCTCGCGGTGGCGAGCGCCTCGGGCATCGACCTGCCGCTCGCCCGCGCGCTCGAGGGATCGACCTGGAGCGATCCGGTCCCGGTCGCCCGCGGTGCGCTCTCGGTCGAAGGAGGGGCGTTCCGCATCGAGCCGTGCGCGGGGCCCGCCTACCTCAGCGACGATGGGCGCCGCTGGCGTTGAGTCCGCGGGCGGTGCGTGGCCCTTTCCAAGCAGGCTGGGCCCAGGAGCCCTCGAATGGGAGGCTTGGCTCCGGGAGGGCTTGGCTCCGCCGGCGAATTCCAAGCCGGGTGGACACATCCTTCGAGGACAATTGTTTAGCGTGCGCTTGATTAGCGTACGAATCATCTGCTACATGCGTCGCCGTGCAATCGTCTCGAGACACGGACCGCTCGCGCATGGCGCGTCCCTCTTCAGCCCTCACCGTCCAGAAATTTGGCGGCTCCTCGCTCGCCTCCCCGGCGAAGATCGCCCGCGTGGCCCGGCGGATCGCGGCGGAGGCGCGCCGCGGCAGACCCCTGGTCGTGGTCGCCTCGGCCATGGGTGGTCGGACCGACGAGCTCGTCGAGCTCGCTGCCGCCGTCAGCGCCTCCCCGATGCCCCGCGAGCTCGACGCGCTCCTCGCGACCGGCGAGTGTGCATCGACGGCGCTCCTCGCGATGGCCCTCGGCGAGCTCGGGGTGCCGGCGGTCTCCCTTCGCGGCTGGCAGGCCGGCATCCGCACCGAGGGGCCGCACGGGCACGCGCGCATCAGCGCCTTCGAGCCCCGGCGCCTCCGCGCCGAGCTCGAGGCCGGCCGCATCCCGGTGGTCTCGGGCTTCCAGGGGCTCGGCGCGAGCGGCGACGTGACCACGCTCGGCCGCGGCGGCTCCGACACCACCGCCGTCGCGCTCGCCGCCCCCCTCGGCGTGCCGTGCGAGATCTACTCCGACGTGCCCGGCGTCTTCACCGCGGACCCGCGCCACGTCGCCGCCGCGCGCCTCGTGCCCCGCCTCGGCTACGACGAGATGCTCGCCTACGCGGAGCGCGGCGCGAGTGTCCTGAACGACGACGCCGTGGCCACCGCCTCCGAGCTCGGCGTGCCGCTCCACGCGCGCGCGACCTTCGCCGATGTCGGCGGGACGCTGGTGACGAACGAGGCCTCGGCGGCCCCGCTCGTCGGGGTCGCGATGCGCCGCGAGGTCCATCGGGTGCGCGGGCGCTCGGAGGCGGTGGACGCGCTCGTCTCGGCTCACCACCGCGTGCAGCGCCGCGAGCTCGAGAGCGGTGCCCACGAGGCGCTGCTCGTCCTGGCCGAGGGCACGCCGCCCGAGTCTCTCGAGGGCGTCTCGCTCCGAGGCCCGTTCGCGACGCTGTCGGTGGTCGGCCGGCGCGCGC
>JAEZBP010000332.1 GCA_023427125.1 Pseudomonadota bacterium
GCCCGCTCCCGCCGCGCCCGCGCCCTGAGCGGCTTGTGCTCTGACAAGCGGTGGCGCCCGAGCGCGAGGCACCGTCGCGCGCGTGGACTTCGCCGTGCCCACCGCCGTGCCCCTGCCCACCTCGATCGCCGACCTCCGCGCCGCGGGCGCCTCGGGCCTCGAGTCGCTCTACGGAGCCGAGCGCTCGCTCGAGCCGCGGCCTCGTGGCCTCTGGCGAGGTCACTACCTTCGACGCCTCGACAATCGAGGGGCGCGCGCGCCCTTGTCGCGGGTCGCGCAGCGGCTGCTCTTCCGGACGCCGCCCTGGGGCATCGACTTCGACCGGGGTCGATGGTTCTTCCTCGACCGCCCGGTCCTCGCCGCCGGCCACTTCGCGCTCCGCGCCGGGCCGTCGCGGTGGCGCGCCACGACGGCGCTCTCCTTCGACTACTCCCTCTCCCGGCTGCCCTCGCCCGTCACTCGCATGCTCTACGACGAGCTCAAGCCCTTGAGCGACGAGCTGATCCTCGGGCTCGGCGGCGAGGACCGCGACCGCGGGCTGGGCGATCACTTCTGGTTCGGGCTCGAGCCCTTCCGCTGACCGTCCCGTCCCGAAGCTCGATCCGGGCTCCTCTTCGCCCGAGCGAGCCGAGCCCCGAACGGTCGGCCCGCCTCAACTCCAGCTCGGCTGCGGAAACCTCTTCGCGGGCCGCGCGAAGAGGAAGCCTTGGAACAGGTCGCATCCGAGCTTCAGGAGGACGTCACGCTCCTCGATCGTCTCCACGCCCTCGGCGACGAGCCAGACGCCGAGATCGGCGCACGCCTCCGTGAGGCCCGCGACGAGCCGCTGTTTGAGCGGCGCCTGGTGGATGCCGCGGACGAGCGACATGTCGACCTTCACGATGTGGGGCTCGAGCAGCGCGAAGCTGCTCAGGCCCGCGTAGCCCGCGCCGAGATCGTCGACCGCGATGCGATAGCCGCGCGCGCGCAGCTCCGAGACGCGCGCGCTGACCTCGTCGAGCGAGTCGAGCGCGGCGCGCTCGGTGAGCTCCAGCGCGACGCGTGGCGCCATCGCGGCCAGGGGGCCCTCGATGAAGTCGTCCGAGTCGAGATCGGCCACGTTCACGTTCAGGAAGAGGAGCGGTGGGTCGGCGCCGCCATCGCGCGCAGCGCTCGAGAAGGGCTCTGGCGTCAGGACCCGAATGCGCCGGCTGAGCTCGTCCACGCGATCGAGCCGGTTCGCGGCATCGAAGAGCGCGCCCGGGTGCGGGAGCGTGGGCTCCTCCGAGCGGACCAGCGCCTCGTAGCCGATCACGCGCCGCTCCGACCACGAGACGATCGGCTGATAGACCATGAACAGCTTGTCGAGCGCGTGCCGAAAGCGCACCTCGAGCGCGGCCCGATCACCCACCTGCCAGGCGGCCTGCTCGTTGGCCTCGGAGAGCAGGCGGCGCCGCAGCTCGGCGACGCGCCGCAGCAGCGCCGCCTGACGCACGACCGCGGCGAGCGCCTCACCTCGAACGGGATGCACGAGGTAGCGATACGCGCCGTCGCGGACCGCGTCGAGCGCGCGCGGGACGTCGTGCCGTGCCGCCGTGACGACGACGGGGCAGTCGAGATCGAAGTTGCGCAGCCCTCGCAAGAATCGCGGCGCGTCGAGCTCCGGACGGCCCAGATCGAGCACGACCGTGTCGGCGCGCTCGAGCTCGAGATCGTGCAGCGCCTCCTCGGCGCTGCGGGCCACGTACACGTCGTAGCCGCTCTGCCGCAGGCTGGCCTCGTACGCGGTGGCGACGGCCGGCTCCTCGGCCACGACCAGCACCCGCGGCGCGCCGGTCTGCGAGGACGTCTCCGCGATCTTGTACGAGGTGTCCACCGGGCTCTGGCCGAGCACCTGCTCGAAGCACTCGCGGACGAGCTCGTCGAGCTCCATCCGCAGCTGCTCGACGGGCACCCCCTTCATCAACACCTTGTCGACCCCGCCGCGGTTGATGGCCTCGAGCACCACGTCGGCGTGCGGATGTCCGGTGTAGAGAACGCGGCGCGTGCCGGGCCAGCGAGCGCGCACGGTCTGCAGGAGGCGCACGCCGTTGATCTGCGGCATCGACTCGTCGGAGATGAGGATGTCCACCGGACGGCTCTCGAGGATGCGCAGCGCGGCGAGCCCGTCCTCGGCTTGCAGCACCTCGAGGCGCGTGTCGGCGCCCAAGATGCGCTCCAGCGAGCGACGGATGCTCGGGTCGTCATCGACGACGAGCACGTGGAGTCGGTTGTGGCTCTTCATGCGCATCACCTCTCGCTATGGGCGCCGACCGTCCAAGACCTCGCGCACCTTGCGCGCGAGCAGGTCAGGCGTGAACGGCTTCTCCAGAATGGGCGCCCCTACCTCGAGCAATCCACGCCGCTGCACGGCGGCGCCGGTGTAGCCCGACATGTACAGCACGGTCGCGTTCGGGAGGCGGGTGCGCAGCGAGGCCACGAGCTCGGGCCCGCTCAGCCCCGGCATGACGACGTCGGTCAGCACGAGCTGGATGTCGTCGCCGCGCGCCTCGACCCATGCTCGGGCCTCCGCCGGCGTGCTCGCGTGGAGCACCTCGTAGCCGCGCTGGGTGAGCGTGCGGACGGTCAGCGCCTGCACCTGCGCGTCGTCCTCCACCACCAGCACGAGCTCGCTGCCCACGGCCGGCGCGAAGGACTGGACGCGATCGCCGGGACGCGACGACGCTCCGGCGTGCCGCGGCAGGTAGACCTTGAATGTCGTGCCACCGCCGACCTCGCTGTAGAGCGATATCGATCCGCCCGCCTGCCTCGCGATGCCCCAGCAGGTCGCCAGGCCGAGCCCGGTCCCTCGACCCAGCTCTTTGGTCGTGAAGAACGGCTCGAAGATGCGCTCCTGCACCTCGGGCGCGATACCCTCGCCGTCGTCGGAGATCGCGAGGACGACGTAGCTCCCCGGCGCGAGCTCCTCGCGACGGCCGGTCGGCAGCTCTGCCTCGATCTTCATGTTCTGCGTCGAGATGCAGAGCCTACCACCGCGCGGCATCGCGTCGCGCGCGTTGACCACCATGTTGATGACGATCTGCTCGAGGCCGCCGGGATCGATCTGCGTGTTCCACACGACGCCCGTCTCGAGCACGAGGTCGACGTCCTCGCCGAGGAGCCGCCGCAGCATGGGCAGGAGGTTGCGCAGCACGTCGTTCACGTCGACGATCTTCAGCTCGACCGCCCGGTGCCGAGAGAACGCGAGGAGCTGGCGCACGAGCGACGCACCGCGCTGCGCGGCCTCGAGCACCTGGATCAGATCGTCGGCGGCCTGCTCTCCGGGCGGGACGCTCTCCCGGGCGAAGCCCGCGAAGCTGAAGATCGCCGTCAGGATGTTGTTGAAGTCGTGCGCGACGCCCCCCGCCAGCGCGCCGAGCGCCTCCATCTTCTGCGAGCGCCGGAGCTGCTGCTCGAGCTCGCGCATGGTGGTGACGTCGAGCGCCACACCGATGGTCCCTTGCAGCTCGCCGCGCACGTCGCGCAGCGCCTCGATCCAGCACTGGAAGACGTAGGAGTGCGCTGCGAATTCGCAGTGCGCCGCTCGACCCGCGAGGGCGGCGCGGTGCGCCTCGACAAAGGCAGCCCGATCCTCGTCGGCGAGGCTCGTGCCCACCACGTTGCCGACGATCTGATGGCGCGTCGCCGAAGCGAGCTTCGCGTTGCCGCCGCGCGACGTGTAGCGGAGGGCAGTGTCGGTGGTCCAGACGATCGCGGGGAGCTGCCGGAGGAGCAGCTGCAGCTCCGTCTCCCGTTCGGCGAGCGCGCGGTGCGCCACCTCGAGCTCGCTGCGCTGGCGCGCGAGCTCCTCGATGCGTGCCTCGAGCTCGGCGTGCTGCGCGTCGATCCGGCGGCGCAGCCGCTGGTTCTCGAGCGCGTGCTCCACTGCTCGCCGTAGCGTGACTCCGTCGAGCCCGCGCTTGACGAGGTAGTCCTGGGCGCCGCGCTTCATCGCCTCGACGGCCACGTGCTCGTCGCCCTGACCGGTCAGCATCACCACGCTGAGGCCCTGGCCGACGAGCTGGTCGATCAGATCGATACCGTCGCGGTCGGGGAGCCGATAGTCGAGGAGCACGCAGTCGGTGTGCGACCGCTCGAGCGCCTCGAGCGCCTGGGCGGCGGTCGAGGCCTCGCTCATCGCATGGCCCGCGCCGAGCAGGCGCCGGATGCGCTCCCGGTCGACCGCGTTGTCGTCGACGATGAGGAGGTTGGCCACGTCGCTCAGGCTCACGTCGGGAACTCGACGAGTCTCCAGTAGTGCTCGAGCAGCGACACGAGGCCGACGAAGCCCGCGCCGACGTCGCTCTTCAGGATGTACCCGGCGACGTTCGTACCGTAGGCGGCCATCTTGTCTTCGTCGCTCTTCGACGTGGTGAGGACGAAGACGATGCTGTCGCGCAGCTCCGGATCGGCGCGCAGCTCGTGCAAGAGCTCGATCCCGTTCATGCGCGGCATGTTGATGTCGAGGAGGATCAGGTACGGCCGCGGTAGCCGCGGCCTGTCGCCCTTGCCGCGCAGGATCTCGAGCGCCGCGACGCCGTCGTTCGCATCGTGGATGGGGTTGGCGATCCGGTGCCGAGCAAACGCGCGCCGGACGGCCTCGCGATCGACGTTGTTGTCCTCCACCAGGAGGACGTGCACGGTCTTGGTCTTGGCGGCTTCATTCAGCATGGCCTTCAGCTCCGACGCCACTCTCGGGGCCAGGTGAAGCGGAAGGTCGCGCCGCTCCCGAGCGCCGACTCGACGCTCACGACGCCACCGTGCGCCTCCACCACCTTCTTCACGATCGCCAGGCCCATGCCGCTGCCCTCGAGCTCGTCGCGCGGCCGCAGGGTCTGAAACATCCGGAAGATGCGCTGGTGGAACTCCGGCCCGATCCCGGGGCCGTCGTCCGACACCGAGATCTCCACGTGCTCGTCGAGCAGCGCGATGCCGATCTCGATCCGGCCGCCGTCCGAGCGGTGGTGCTTGACCGCGTTCTGAATGAGGTTCCGCAGCACGAGCTCGAGCGGCACGCGAGGCGCGCGGAGCGTGGGCGAGTCGCCCCTCACGATCACCTCGAAGCCATCGGGCGGGGACACGACCGACAGCACCTCGTCCAGCACGGCACGCAGCACGAACGCCTCCGGCGGGTGGAAGACCCGACCTGCCCTCGAGTACCGGAGCAGATCGTCCAGCAAGCGCTCCATGCGCCCGATGCGATCGCGGATCGTCGCGAGATGGCGGCCGGATTCCTCGGGCAGGAGCTCTCTGGTGTCCTCTTCGATCCAGGTCGCGAGGCTGTCGATGTCGCGCAGCGGGGCCTTGAGATCATGCGAGGCGACGTACGCGAAGTCGTCGAGCTCCTTGTTCGAGCGCTCGAGCTCGCGCGCGTGCTGCGCGAGCGCCTCCGCCGTGCGACGGCGCTCGGTGACATCCTCGAAGAGCAGGCCCACGGTGCGCGAGCCCATGGCGAAGCAGTGGGAGTCGAAGATCCGCTCACCGCTCTCGGTCGATCGCCGCGCGGTCCATCGTTGCGGCTCGGTCGTCTCGAGCGCGCTCGCCAAGCGCCTCGGCAGCTCGGTCTTCAGCACGTGCTCGGCGCCGTCGCCCAAGGTGCGTCCGAGGCGCTCCTGCAGCTGCCCCCGGCTGAGGCTCAGGGCCCGTTCGTTCGCCGCGACCAACCGGAACGACGCGAGGTCGGGGGGCGATTCCCACTCGTAGATCACCTTTCCGATCGGCGACTCGTGGAAGAGCCGTGCGTACAGGTCGACCTGCGCCTCCGCCTTGCGAACCAGCTGCTCCTTCGCGTCGATGTACGCGCTGGCGAGCGTCCCCATGGTCCTGTCGAGGAAGATGTGCAGCCCGGCGAGCGCCGCGCGCTCGGCCTCGCTCGACGCCGGCAGCAGCTCGACCTCGACGACGTCACGGAAGGGGCGCAGGAGCGCGAACCAGTCGCCGAAGTTCACGCCCATGTGTGCGTACGCGATCCCGTGTTGGCGCAGCTGCTCGGCGTAGGGCTCCCAGTCGCCCTCGAGCATCGCCGCTCGCTCGAGCGAGCGGGTCACCGCCGCCTGCGCCTCGCGCGTCGCGGGATCGATCTCCTCGAGCAGCTTTGCGAACGCCGGGATCTGCGCCGCTGCCGACTCGACCGCCGCGTCGAGCAGGGGACGGACGCGCTCGAGAACCGGATGGAGCGCACGAAGCGAGGAGCGCTCGGTCTCCGTGATGGGCGTGTCCGTGTACCCTGAGGAAGAGGTCGAGGCGCTCATTTGGCACCCGAAATCCCGTGATCAGGCGCTCCGCGCCAACAGGTGCCGGGTTCTTCGTAAGCGCATCTCATCGGACGGACCGTGCGGTTGCGCAACCATCATGCCCGTACGCCCCTCTCGCGTCTAGATTGAGCAGCTGTAGGGTTGCGCCCAACAGCGAGCGTCCGTTGCCTACACCATCGTCCCGCGCGGCGGCGTGGTTTGCTCAGCGAACGGACGGCAACGCCTCACCGAGGCCTTGGCGGGC
>JAEZBP010000406.1 GCA_023427125.1 Pseudomonadota bacterium
CCATCGAGGCTGGTGCTGACCGTCCCGTCGGCGGCCCACCGCACGACGACGACGCCGCTCGCGCCGCACTGGCGCAGCGAGGCGCCGAGCACGCTCAGCACCTCGAGCGGCGTGGCGACGACGGTCGGCGCGGCGGGCGCCGGCTGCGCCGGAGCCGCACCGATGGTGACGGTGACGTGGGGAGAGGCCGGCTGGGCGTACTGCGGAGGCGGCGCGTACTGCGGCTGGGCGTACTGCGGAGGCGGTGCGTACTGCGGCTGGGCGTACTGCGGCTGGGCGTACTGCGGAGGCGGCGCGTACTGCACGGGCGGAGGGGCCGCGACGAGCACCGGCCGCACCTCGCCGCCGGCGGGGCGGCGGCAGCGCATGCCCACCCACGGCGCCCGATGGCAGCGGAGCATCACGACCGCGCCGCAGGCCTGCACCTGCCAGGTGGCGCCGCCGACCGGCTCGGCCTGCACGTGCTGCATCGGGCACTGCAGGAACGCGGCGGCCTGCTCCTCGACCTGCGCCTGGTGGCGCGCGTGGCGCCGGCCGCAGCCGCTCAGCGACAAGAGGACCAGGGCCCCGAACAGGATCGCGTATCGCATCTCGTTGCCTCCCCCGTACGCAAGGGTGGCACCGAGCTTCCTCCGCCACAATCTCCGCAATCAACGATCGGGGCGCAGGGCGGGGGCGAGGAGCACCGGCGCGCAGTAGCCGATGGGCTCGCCCTCGCGCGCGGGGAAACGCGACGCGTTCGCCATGTCGAGCGCGCAGGCGACGATCTCCTCGCCCACGCTCGAGGTCAGCGGGCGCGCGCTCGTGACGGTGCCGTCGGGGAGCGCGAGCCACTCGAGCACCAGCGAGCCCTCGCCGCTCGGGTTGCAGCGCTGGACGCGCGCGACGAGCTGCTGGAGCGCGAGCTGAATCTCGGGGTCCTCGAGCAGGCGCGCGCTCGGAGCTTGCTTGGCGCGCGACTTCGCGGACCGCCGAGCGACGCCCGCATCCACTTGCACGGCGAGCACGAGCCGGCCTCCCTGGGACGGAAAGAAGACGGCGTCGGTCGCGGGCGCGCCGGCGCCGGCCATGCCGACCGGAGGCCCCGCGAACGCGTCCCCCGGCGCACCGAAGACGAGGTTCATCAGCGCGACCTCGGCGTCCGCCACCCAGATCGCGCGGCCTCCCGGGCAGCGCCCCTCGAGCTCGCGCGAGAGCGCGCCGAGGCCGCCGCAGCTCAGGGCGGCGCTCCGCTCGCGATCGCCGATGCGGACCGTGACGCCACGCTCGGCGGCGTCCCAAGCGAGGAAGCACTCGCCCTCGTGGCCGCGGGACTCGAGCGCGCGGCGCAGCGCGAGGGCGAGGTCGGCGACGCTCGCCTCGGCCTCGAGCCGCACCTCGATCCCGCGCTCGGCCGCCTCGGTCCGCTCGACGCTCGCTCCGCCGCACGCCGTCGAGAAGAAGGCGAGCGAGAGGAGCGCGAGGCCGCGGCTCACTCGTACCGCACGCCGTCGGCCGGGAGCAGCCGCGCCGCCCACCAGCTCGGGATGATCGTCGCGAAGATGCAGATGCCGAGCGCGATCGCGACCGTGGTGATCAGCTCCGCCGGGCTGCTCTTCACCGGGAGGTGATCGATCAAGTAGACCTCGGGATCGAGCGGGAACTGGAAGGCCTCGAGGTACCAGACCGCGCCTCCGCCGAGGATCACGCCGAGCAGGGTGCCGACCACGCCGATCAGGAGGCCCTGCACCATGAAGATCAGCAGCACGCCGAAGCTGCGCGCGCCCATCGCCTTGAGGATCGCGATCTCTCGCTTCTTCTCGAGGACCACCATGATGAGCGTCGCGATCACGTTGAACGCGGCGACCAGGATGATCGCCCCGATCACCAGGCTCAGCATGAACTTCTGGATGGTGAGCGCGGTGAAGAGGTTACGGTTGAGCTCCTGCCAGTCCATCGTGTGGTAGGGGCCGCCGCCGAGGATGCGCTCGAGGCGCCGCGCGACCTCGGGGGCCTCGTCGATGTCGTGCAGGCTGATCTCGACGCCGGTCACGGTGTCGCCGTGATCGAAGAGGCGCTGCGCGGCGAAGAGGTCGACGTAGACGAGGCGCGAGTCGTACTCCTGGAAGCCGGCCTCGAAGATGCCGATCACCCGGAACTCGGCGCTCTGCGGCGTGCCCGCGCTGCCGGAGAACATGGAGGTGTCGAGGCCCGCGAGCGGGCTGACCACGCGCACCCGATCGCCGACGCCGACGCCGATGTTCCGCGCGAGGAGCGCGCCGACCACGATGCCGGGCAGATCCTCGGTCGGGACCGCGCCCTCGTCCTCGCCGAGGATCACCTCTTCTTCGGCGATGAACTGATCGAAGATCGCCGAGTCGGGGAGCGCCGGATCCTCGAGCGCCTCGAGGGCCCGCTGCGCCTCCTCGGGGCTCGGCACGTCCACCTCGGGGAGCTCGCCGGGCTCGAGCGTCTCGAAGCCGTCGTCGTCGACGTCCCCGCCGAGCGCCACGCCGCCGTCGTCCGGCGCGCCCGCGTCGAGGAGCGGCGATGCCTCGTCGGCGACGCCGCCGTCCGCGCGCGCCAGATCGTCGAGCCAGCGCCA
>JAEZBP010000440.1 GCA_023427125.1 Pseudomonadota bacterium
GGGGGGCCCCATTGGCGGCTCTGCCGCAATGGGGGGAGGGGCTGGGACAGCTGGGACAGCCCCTCCAGCCAACTAACGCGCTGCGGTGTACGCGACGCCGCGGTTGCGGCCGCCGTTCTTCGCGGCGTAGAGCGCCGCGTCGGCCGCCCCGAGGATCTCGGCCATCGTGCAGCCCGGCCACGCCGCGGCCACGCCGATGCTCACCGTGATGGGGATCGCGCGGCCCTCGAACGACACCGGCTCGCGCGCGGTGGCGGCGCGGATCCGCTCGCCGAGCAGGGTCGCGTGCTCGAGCGTCGTGCTGCGCCCGATCATCGCGAACTCCTCGCCGCCGTAGCGCGCGAAGAAGTCCTCGCGGCGGGTCATCGTGGAGACGAGGGCCGCGAACGTGCGGAGGACGTGATCGCCGGCGAGGTGCCCGAAGGTGTCGTTGACGCGCTTGAAGTGATCGAGGTCGAAGAGCATCACCGCGAGCGGCGAGCCGTGCCGCGCGACGTGCGAGAGCTCGGTCTCGAGCCGATCGGTCATGGCGCGGCGGTTATAGACCTTGGTCAGCGGATCCCGCAGGGCCGCCTCGTAGAGCTGCTGCTGAAAGCTCTGCTCGAGCGCGTCCTGCAGCGAGAACTTGAGGAGGAAGCTCGCGCCGATCTGGATCTTGTCGCCGTCGCTCAGCGGGACGGGGCCGGTGAGGCGCACGCCGTTGACCAGGGTGCCGTTGGTCGACCCGAGATCCTCCACCAGCGTCGCCGCCCCCTGCCGGAAGAAGCGCGCGTGGTAGCGCGACACGCCGTCCCCCGTGAACACGACGGTCGACTTCGGGCTGCGGCCGATGGTGAGCTCCTCGTCGATCCGGAGCATCTTCCCCGCTTCGTCGCCGGCGAGCAGGATCAGGAAGGGCGTCGCCACGCGCGCCGCCGGCGGGCTGAGGTCGCCGATGGAGAGCACGGCCGTGCCCTCGTCGTCGTCATCGAAGTTCCCGCCGCTCGCCACAGTGCTCGCGTCATTCTACACCGAAGGCGGGGTGAGGCTCAGAATTCCTCGGGCTCCTCGAAGCTCGTGGCCTCGGGGCCGAGCGCCTCCTCCCACTGGCGATCGAGCGACTCGCCGAAGGGCAGCGGCGCGGCGCGGCCACGGTGGGCGGGCTCGCCGGGCCGAGGCTCGCCAGGGTGATAGAAGTCGAGCGTGGCGAGCCGCTCGAGGCCGTAGGCGACCGCCTCGGAGTCGAAGCGATCGCGCGCGCCGAGCGTCTCGAGAAAGCGCGCGACCCGGCGGGCGAAGCGCTCCGGCACCGCGTCCTCGACCCAGTACGAGTGGTAGGCCTTCGGGTTCGGGAGGATGCTCGCGAGGTACGCGGCCTGCGCCGGATCGAGGTCTCCCGGTGTGCAGCCGAAGTAGTGCTCGGCCGCGTTCCGGATGCCGTACACGCCCGGGCCGTACTCGATCACGTTGAGGTAGAGCTCGAGGATGCGCTCCTTGGTCATCACGCTCTCGACCCACCACGTGAGCAGCACCTCCTGCACCTTGCGCGCGAGGGTCTTCTCGCGATGCAGGAAGACGTTCTTGACGAGCTGCATGGTGATGGTCGACGCGCCGTACGCGTACCGGCCGGTGCGGAGGTTCCGGACCAGCGCCTGCTCGATCGAGCCGGTGGAGAAGCCGTGGTGCCGGAAGAACCCTCCGTCCTCGTGGCCGAGCACGGCGTGCACGAAGAACGGGCTCACGTCGCGGATCGGCACCCAGTTGGCCGTGCCTGGGCCGGTCTCCATCTCGAAGGGCGGCCCCTCGGGCTCCACGACCCGGTGCCGGAACGGGCCCTCGAAGCGGCGAACGTCGGCGAGGCCGGGCGCCGTCTCGAAGCGGCAGCCATCGGCGATATCGATCGTCAGCGTCGTCGCCTCGAGATCGCGCGAGTCGACGTGGGCCACCACCCGCCCGCCGATCTGACCGCTGAAGCTGAAGGCTCCGAGCTCCGCGAGGAGATCGGCGGGGATCGCGGCCACCGCGCCGTCGCAGTCGGTGGGCGGCAGGGTCGCGCGGACGTCGATCAGATAGTGATCCTCGGGCCACTCGACCGAGCCGGCGAGCGCGACGCGCGCCTCGCCCGCCGAGATCGTCGCCGAGAGGAGGTCGAGCCTGCGAGTGACGGGGTTCCAGTCTGCCTGGCCGGCCAGCCCGAGCGAGATGCGGCGGACGGGCTGCGGCGCGATGCGGGGAGACGAGAGCGCGAGCTCGTCGACCGAGAGCTCGCCGTCGAGGTGCACCTGCGAGGCGCCCCGCCCCTCGATCGAGAGCTCTCCGCTCAGCCGGGCGTCCTCGGGCCGATGCCACGGCAGATCGGGGAGGAAGGGTGCGACGAGCACGAAGGGGAGGCGCTGAAAGTCGAGCCGCCCCTCCGCGCGGAGCTCGTCCGGGTCGACGGTGAGGCGCCAGCCCATCCTGCCGCCGCGCCCAGGCCGGCCCGAGCCGCTGAGCTGGAAGCGGCCTCCCTCGAGCGCGCGGACCTCGGCCTCGAGATCGCGGAGCACCATCCGGGGGCCGCGCGCCGGCGGCGCCCTCACGGAGAGCTGCG
>JAEZBP010000471.1 GCA_023427125.1 Pseudomonadota bacterium
TCCAAAGGGAGCGCAGCGGAGTGACGGTAGGCCGACGCCTGCTGCCGTTTGCAGGTGTCGGGATGCCGTCACGCCGCGGAGCGACCGAATGATCGTCGTGCGGAGGCGGTTCGCCCCCGGATGGCGAGCCCCTCCGATCGCACGCAGACTCTGGGCATGGTTCGTGCGCCTCATCCCCGCGGTCGCGAGCTCGACGCTGCGCTCGCCGACCTGCTGACGAGGGATGTGCGCGGGTGACTCGGAGAGCTAGCGCCGCGATGAAGGCTGGGCCGCCGCGTCAGTCGGCGCTGTGGCTGTGGGCGTCGGTGTCCGCGGGCGTGCACATCGCGATCTTCCTCGGGTTCGGCGCGATGGGCGCCGGGCTCTTCAGCGGGGCGGGCCTGCGCGACGGAGACGGCTTCGGAGGGACGTCGATCTCGTTCGAGATCGCCGGGCCGGAGGACGCGCTGCCCCAGGGGGGCATGCCCGGCGGGTACCAGGAGCCCATCCCCGAGGCGCAGCTGGAGGAGCAGGCCGCCTCGGCAGAGACCCAGACCCAGGCCTCGCTGCAAGGCGAGCTGCCGGTTCGGGCCGAGGAGCCGCCCGAGCAGGCCTCTCGCGAGGTGCAGCGCGAGCAGGAGCCGCGGCGGGCAGAGAGCGCGCGAGAGGAGCGGCAGCCGCAGCCTGGGCGGGATCTCCCCGAGCGCGGGGATCCACGCGAAGAGACGGTCGCCGCCGCCGGCGGCTCGGAG
Source organism: Pseudomonadota bacterium (assembly GCA_023427125.1). Lineage (GTDB taxonomy): Bacteria > Myxococcota_A > Polyangia > Polyangiales > Sandaracinaceae > JAEZBP01. The sequence continues at coordinate 732 of JAEZBP010000471.1, forward strand.
TCGCCGGCCGGCACCGGCGCAGACGACTCGACGGCGGGCGCGCCGGCCGGCGATCCCGCGTCGATCATCCTCGGCTCTGCGGGCGCGCTCGGCGACTCGGTCGCCGCGCGGCGCGCGCTCCTGCCCAACGGCGGGGTGTGCAGCGATCCCGTCGCGGGGGTGTGGCGCGCGCAGAAGTATCGCGGCTCCGATCGCACGTGGGTGCGCTTCATCCTCCGCATCCGGCGCGACGGCGACGCGCTCTCGGGCTCGATCACGAGCCGGATCTGGAGCGGCAACCCCAGCAGCCCGCAGCCGGGGCAGTGCACCGCCTTCGGCTTCGACCACACCTGGCGCATGGATGGCCGCGGCAGCGTCGACGGGAACACGGTGCAGTTCGGATCACGAACCGCGCGGCTGGTCGAGGCCCAATGCCCCTCGCGCGACGCGCGCTACGCCCCCGACAATTTCACGGGCACGATCGAGCCGCTCAGCGAGACGTTCCGGACGACCAACAACGACGGCGCGTTCGACATCGACGAGCCGTACACCTTCCGGCGCATCTCCTGCGAGTGACCGCGTGCGCGCCCGAGGTCGTCGCGTCCCACCCAACGCTCCCCACGGCTTTCGTCCTGTGCCACCCTCCGCGGGATGCGAATCGCTGAGCTTGGATGGTTGGGATCGTTCCTCGTGGTCGCGGGCTGTGTCGACACGGAGCCGCCGGACGACACGCTCGTGATCGAGGGGCGTTGGACGGGGACGCTGGAGACCGGGTACCTCCCCTCGGGCTCGTCACGTATCGTCGTCGACGTCGAGCATGCTCAGATCGGCGAGCCGGTCGTGGCGAGCGTGATCTTCGGCGAGGACGGCCCGCCCGCGCCGCCGACCGACCCCGACCTGGGCTGGCCGGCCGGGATCGACCCTCAGCTCGACGCCACCGCGGTCGCCGACGGCTTCGTCTACCCCTCGCTCGAAGGGACCCGGACCGGGAGCCGGATCAGTGTCGAGGTCGCCGTCACCGATCTGTGGGCGCCCTGGTGTGAGCTCCAGACGCCGGTCGCGATCGCGGAGACCAGCGACGAGGCCCAGTGCCTCCCGAACCGGCCTTGGAACGCCTCGCCCTTCGACTGCTACGTCGAAGGGGAGGGCGACGACCCCATGCTCTCGGTGGACTGCCTGAAGCTCACGCTCTGCCGTCGCACCCGCGTCTGCACCTGCAGCCTCGCCGAGGGCTGCAGCCCCTCGCGCACCGGCCTGACGATGCGCCTCGACCTCACGATCGAGGGCGACGAGGCGGTGGGCACGATCCGCTGGACCAGCGAGGACCTCGACGTCGGCACTCAGATGGTCCGAGTCGGTCTCACCCGGAGCTGAGGCGAGCCTTGGGGCTGAGGCGGGGGCTGCGCCGCGCCGCTCGGCGGCGACCACGCAGCCCTCATGCGAAGTCAGGGGGTCGTCGGGTAGGTGAACGTGATGTCGAAGGCACCACCCGGGAACGACACGCCGGAGCCCGGCGTGTTGAACCCGCGCACGCCCAGGATGCGGATGACGTCCGACGTGCCCGTGTTCGTGAGCGTCAGGGTCTCGACACCGCCCGTGTTGTTGCCGTCGACGGAGCCGGTGCAATCGGTGTCGCCGCACATCGCCTGCTCGAAGAGAACGAGGTCCACGGTGGTGGCAGGGGTCGCACGTACCGTGACCGGTCCTCCTCCGGCGGGCACGGTCACCGCATAGTACAGCGCCCTAGTGCTGCTCCCAGCGCGGCAGTCGATCCCCGTTGGCCTCGGCCCACCATTCTCGGTGTTCTCGCCCATGATCGTCCTGGTCCCGGTGATCAGGGTCGCGGTCTCGCACGAGGCGTTCTCCACGTAGGTGAACGCGATGCCGAAGGTCGGCGGCGCGGTCGGCGTGCCAGACGCACGGACGCCGATGATCCTCGTCACCTCCGTTGTGCCCTCGAGGTTCGAGAGCGCCAGTCGCTCGGGAGCTGTGTCGGTCGACGTGATGCAGTTGGTCTCACCGCACGCCGCCTGCTCGAACAGCACGATGTTTCCCGTCGTCGTGGTGGTCACGCTGACCACCTGGCCGACCGGGATCGTCACGGCGTAGTAGAGCGCCCTAGCGCCGGCGCTCGTGCCGCAGTTCGCGCCGCCTGGACGTGGTCCACCGGCCCCGGTGTCCTCGCCACTGAACATGGTGTCTGCGGTGACGGGAGTCGCGTTCGTGCAGGAGGCGTTCGGCGCGAAGGTCGGCGTCGAGTAGGTGAACTGGATGTCGTAGGTGGGCGCCGGGCTGGTCGCCTCCAATGACGCGCGAACGCCGACGATGCGAGTCACCGCCATCGCCTCCGGGTTCAGGAGATTCAGCGTGGCGGCTGTCGAGCTCGACGCCGAGCCCGTGCAGGTCGTGTTACCACACGCCGCCTGCTCGAAGAGCACGATGGTGCCCCCCATCGGCGTGGCGTTCACCGCCACCGCCTGCCCGGCGGGGATCGAGACGGCGTAGTAGAGGGCCTTGAAGCCGGTGCCGCTCCCACAACTGGTCCCGCCGATCCCGGGACGCGGACCGCCGAGTCCGGTGTCCTGCCCCGTGATGGTCGCGTCGGCGGTGACCGGAGTCGCCGCGTCACACGAGGCGTTCGCCGCGAACGTCGGCGTGGAGTAGGTAAAGGTCGCCTCGTAGACCGGCGAGGTGCCAGTCGTGGAGGCGCGAATGCCGACGATGCGCGTCACCGCTGACGAACCGGGGTTCAGGAGGGTCAAGGTCGAGGACGCGGAGGCAGCGCAATCGGTGTCGCTACACGCCGCCTGCTCGAAGACCACGACGCTGCCGCCGGTGCTGGTCGTCGTCACTTCGACCGCTTCGCCCGCCGGGATCGTGACGCTGTAGTAGAGGGCCTTGGTGCCGCCGGTGCCACAGTTGGCGCCGGTCGCCCGCGGGCCCCCGTTCCTCGTGTTCTCACCGGTGAAGGTGGTCGTCGCCGTGACCGGCCTGGCGCCGGGGCAGACCGCGTTGGCCGCCGGCTCGTGATAGGTGAACTCGATGTTGAAGGGTCCACCCGGGTCGTCGCTGTCCCAGCTTCGCACCCCGAGGATTCGGGTCACGTCTGTGGTGCCTTCGGCGTTGGAGAGGGTGATTCGCTCGGTCGTGGAGGTCGTGTCCACGAATCGTGCGCAGGCGGTGTCGGCGCACGCTGCAAGCTCGAAGAGCACGAGGTCCACACTGCCCGAGAAGCTCGCCAGGACATCGACCTCGACGCCGGCTGGGATGGTGACCGAGTAGTAGAGCGCCTTGTTGCCACTGCCACTGCCGCAGCTGGACGAGGGCCGAGGCCCGCCCTCCTCGGTGTTCGCCCCCATGATGGTCGTCGTCGAGGTGATCTCCGTGGCGGTGGTACAGATGGCGTTGTCAGCGACGACCGGCGTCGAGTAGGTGAACGCGATGTCGTAGATACCACCGGCAAGCGTCCCGGTGCCCCAACCCCGCACTCCGACGATACGCGTCAGGGCCGAAGAGCTGCCGACGTTGGAGATCGTGAAACGCTCCGGCGATCCGATAGTGTCGGCCAACTGGGTGCAGCTGGTGTCGCCGCAGGCCTCTTGCGCGAAGAGCACGAGGTCTCCGCTGGCGAAGCTTGCCTCCACCACGACCTGGTCTCCGGGGGGGATGGTCACGGCGTAGTACAGCGCCTTGTTGTTGGTGCCAGTGCCGCAGCCGTCGCCCATCGGCCGCGGTCCGCCGTCCTCGGAGTTTTGTCCCGTGATGACGGTATCGCCGGTCACGGGCGTGGCCGTCGCGCAGGTGTCGTTGAACAGGCGACACACTCCGGCGAAGCACCTCTCGCCGGTTGCGCACGAGGCGTCGCAGGCGCCGCAGTGCGAGGCGCTGGTGTCGAGGTCAGCGCACTCGGCGCCGCACTCCATCGTCCCGGCCGCGCAGACACAGACGCCGTCCGAGCACATCCCGGCGGGGCCACAGTCGACCCCACAGCCGCCGCAGTTGCGCGGATCACCGCTGAAGTTGACGCAGGTGCTGCCGCAGTTGTCGAAGCCGGGCAGGCAATCGCACGCGCCGTCCGTGCAGCTCTCGCCCGGGCCGCAGGTGTTGCCGCAGGCGCCGCAGTGCAGGCGGCTGGTGTCCGTGTCCGTGCAGCGCGCGGGCGTGCCGCAGGCGGAGAGCCCGGTGCCGCAGCTCGAGCAGGCCCCCGCCGTGCACACGCCGTCGGCGCCACAGGAGTTGAGGCAGGCGCCGCAGTTGTTCGCGTCGGTCGACGGATCGGTGCAGACACCGCTGCAGTTCACCTGCCCGGCCGGGCAGGCGCAGCGCCCCTCCTCGCAGATCGCGCCCCCCGCGCAGCGGGTGCCGCACCCGCCACAGTTCATCGGATCGCTGTCGGTGGTCGCGCACACGAAGCGCGGACCCTCCACCTCGTGGTTTGCGCACCGCACGGCGGGCTCGTCGCATTCGACGACGCACGACCCGTCCTGGCAGCTCTCCGCCGCACCGCAGGCGTTGCCGCAGGAGCCGCAGTTCATGACGTCGGTCGACGGGTCGGCGCAGAGGCCGTCGCAGCCGAGCATCGGGGCCTCACAGTCGCAGCGGCCGAGCGCGCAGGTGACCCCGCTGGGGCAGACGTTGCCGCAGCTGCCGCAGTTCTGCGAGTCGGAGACGACGTTGGCGCAGACGCCGCCGCCGCAGGCGATCATGCCGACCTCACACGTCTGCTCCGAGCCGGCGTCCTGCCGCGGGATCGACCCGTCGGGTGCGACGATCCTCGCGTCTTCAGGGATGAGCGGGGGGGTGGTCCCGGTGTCGCATCCGCTCGTGACGACGAAGAGCGCGCCGAGGAGGAGGGCGAAGCGAGGACGAAGCTGGAGTTCCATGTGCATGCTCCTGGAGCCATTCAGGGCGTCTGACAGACACCATCGAGACATTCGAAGTCGAGATCGCAGGGAGACGAGTCCCCGCACTGGCAGTTGCCCGCGACGCACCGGTCGGACGAGCCGGTGCACGCGGAGCCGCAGAACCCGCAGTTCAGCGTGTCGTTCTGTACGTCGACGCAGCCGGTCGAGCAGCAGGTCCGGCCGTCGTCGCACGGGCCTTCGCCAGCGGCGCTCGAGCAGTCGCAGACGTCATCGACGGTGCAGAGATCGGCGCGGTCGCGGTCCTCGCCCAGGAAAGAACACGCGTCACAGCACGCTGCGGATTCGTCGACGCGCCCGTTGCAGTCGTTGTCGATCCCGTCGCAGATCTCTGGCGCGCCGGCGATGGTGCTGAAGGGCGGTCGCACGTCGATGCGCTCGTCGTCGCAGTCGCACGTGCCGGAGGTCGGGTCCTCGCCGGGCCGACACGCCTGGATGCCGTCGCCGTCGTTGTCGCCGCAGGAGGCGTCGCGACGATCGCAGTTCTGGTCGATGCCGTCGCCGCAGATCTCGTAGGGAGGATCGGCGGGGGCGCAGCAGATCAGGCTGCCGGCGTTGCAGTAGGTGTCGGGACAGTCGGTGTCCGTCTCGCAAGAGACCGGCCCGGCGTCCATCCGGCTCGCGTCCGTTCCCGCGTCGACGGGCTCTCCTCCCCCATCGCACGCGACGACGAAGGAGAGGGAGAGGGCGATGAGCGTCAGCGTCTGCT
>JAEZBP010000334.1 GCA_023427125.1 Pseudomonadota bacterium
AACGCACGGCCCGAGGAGCCGGATGCGGTAACTCCGCACGTCCGGATCTGTGGGAGCCCCGGGGGAGCAATCCCCCGGGGCCACCCGACCCGGCCACCGTGCTTCAGGTCACCTCGCCGGTGAAGCAGGGAGGCTCGGGGGTCCCTGCGTCACCTCGGAGGTGGCGCTCGGGAGGCTCGAGGGTCCGCTGCGTCACCGCGGCGGTGAAACAGGGAGGCTCGAGGGTTCGCTGCGTCACCTCGGAGGTGGCGCTCGGGAGGCTCGAGGGTCCGCTGCGTCACCTCGGAGGTGGCGCTCGGGAGGCTCGAGGGTCGGTGCGCCTTTGGTTTTTGGTCGCAGGGAGGCTCGAGGGTGCGCTGCGCTACCGCGGAGGTGACGGCTACAGGTCGATCCGGCCCCTGACCCAGCGGATGCCGGTGCCGCGCTTGCCCTCCGCGCGCCGGTAGAAGTTGCCGTTCTGCTGGCTGGTGGAGAGGAGGTAGCGCCGGAACGCGCGGTCGAGCCGCTCGTCGGGGGGCGGGCCCGGATCGCGCAAGAGCTCGGGGAGGGTGCCCTGGAAGGTGAGGCCGGGCATGTCGTAGACGGCCGTGCCCATCACCTTCACCGGGGTGCGGTGGTAGATCGACTGGAGCCCCCCCGTGCTGTTGATGGTGATCGTCGCGCGCGCGTGCTTGAGCAGCGACGGAAGGTGGAGGTCGTGCACGTAGAAGAGCCGATCCACGAGGCCATGGCGGTGCGCAAGCTCGCGGAAGAGCTCGGTGTAGTCGCAGTAGGGCCGGTCCATCGGGTGGTGCTTGAACACGATCGCGTCGCGCGGATCGCCGTGCTCCACGAAGGTCTCGATCACCTCCTCGATGAACTCCGGCACCGAGCCGTAGCGCGAGTGCTTGAGCTGGAAGTCGCAGTGGACCTGCAGCGGGACGAAGAAGTAGCGACCCGAGAGCTCGCCGGTGAAGCGATCCATCAGCGCCCGCTCACGCGCCTCGAAGCGCTTCTTGCGGAAGTAGCCGCGCACCCAGGAGCCCGTCTGGTACCAGGCGTTCAGGTTTCGGTGGTGCACGTAGTGCGGGAAGCCGTGATTGAGGTGGGTGAAGGTGAGGGCGCTGAGCGTCGAGTACCAAGCGGAGAGGCCGAACGAGGGCCCGACCTGCGTCGACTGCGCCGGCTTGGGCAGCGACTGAGACAGGTAGAACGCGGGATCGCGGGGGAGCTTCGAGTAGCCGTTCACGCCGTCGCGCTCGAGCGTGATCCAGTCCGGCCGCAGGTAGCCCTCCTCGAAGACCCACACGCTCGCGCCCCGCTCGTGCGCCGCCTCGATCGCCGCGCGGTGCAGCGGGCGGCAGTCGCCGAAGAGGAAGATCGCGTCGACGCCGCGCGCCTCCATCAGCTCTCGGACGAAGCGCGGCCACTCGTCGAAGGTGCCGCGGAACGCGATGGCGTCGGGCCCGCGGAAGAAGAGCACCTCGCCGGCGTGGAAGTTGACCTTCGTGACCGCGACGCCGCGCTCGCGCAGGTCCTCGGCGAAGCGGCGCATGAACGGGCCCGCCGGCCCCTGGAGCAGGAGCGCGTGCTTCGCGCAGTAGCCGTCAGGAAACACCGAGCGCTCCCTTCGCGAGGTTCACGAGCTTGCGTCCCTGGCGCGAGGGCCAGCGCTCTTGCCAGCCGCGCGGCCCTCGCTCGCGCGCCCGCGCGAGGTGCTCGACGATCGCCTCCGGCGTCGTGAACGCGCCGCTCACCGGGTGCACGTAGCGCGGGTAGCGGATCAGCGCGCCCGCGACGAGCTCGTCGAGCGTGAGCCGCCGCGAGCGCCGCGGGTGCGGGTGGCGGTCGGTGGTGAGGCCCCAGCCGGCGTAGAAGGGCTGGCCGTAGACCGAGACGGCGAGGCCGCGGAGCAGCGCCTCGAAGCCGACCAGCGAGGTCATGGTGTGGACCTCGCTCGCCGCGCGCAGGCAGTCGGCGAGGCTCGCGTCGGTCACGACCTCGTCGCACATCCGCCGCGCCACCGCGAGCGGCAGCGAGTCCTCGCGGTTCTTGCTCACGACGTCGGGGTGCGGCTTGTAGACGAGGTACGCGTGGGGCCTCGCGCGGCGCGCGGCGAGCAAGAGCTCCTCGTTCCTCCGCACGTCGAGCGTGCCGAGCGCGATCGAGGCGTCCGCCTCGACCTGGCCGACCACCAGGACCACCTCGCGCCCTCCGCTCTCTCGCTGCGACGCGAGCTCGCGCCGCGGGCCGAGGTTGTACTTCGTGATGCCGGCCTCGACGATGCGCTCGCGCAGGAGGCGGGCGCGCGCGCGCTCCTCGTCCGAGAACTTCGCCTCGGCGAGGATCCGCTCGAGGTCGCTCGGCGTGCGCGGATCGTAGTAGATGCCCTCGCGATCGAGCACCAGCGAGGCCGGCGCGTAGAGATCGGTGCCCAGGCCGACCGAGCGGAGGAAGCCGTCCTCCATGCGCCAGATCGGCGCGCCGCGCTCGGCCGCGACCTCGCGGAGCGCGTCGCCCTCGCGGGTGCCCCACACGACGACGCGCGCGCGCTCGGCGCCCTCGAGCCTGTGGCGCGCGGCCTCGGCGTCCTTCGCGAAGCGGACCTCGCCGCGAGGGCTCGCGAGGAACGCCGGCAAGAACCCGCGCTTCCAGATCGAGAAGCCGACGCAGACGGAGGTGCGCGCGTTCTCCTCCGCGAGCCGGCGCTGGAGCGCGAGGTGCTCGATGATCCGCTCGAGCTCGCAGCGCTCCCCGGTCTCCGGATCGACGTAGCGTGCGTAGCGCAGGTAGGCCGCGGTGAAGAGCGCCTCGAGCGAGCGGCGCGCGCGGCGCCGGGGCACGGGCGCGCGATCGTCGGTCAGGCCCCAGCCCGCGTAGAAGGGCACACCGAAGCAGGTGACCTCGCGCCCGACGAGCAGGGCCTCGAAGCCGAGCAGCGAGGTCGCGACGTAGACGGAATCGACCTCCTCGAGCAGCGCGATCGGGTTCACGGGCTGGCTCAGGAGGCGCACGCGCGCGCTCGCGCGGAGCGAGGAGAAGTGCCCGCGCTTCTTGCCGCTCGCCACGTCGGGGTGGGTCTTGACGATGATCTCGGCGTGCGGGTGCTCGTCGAGCGCGGCGCGCAGCATCGCGTCGAAGGGCCGCTCGACGCAGAGGCCGCGCGCGAGCGAGAGATCGCCGGCCGTCTGATCGACGACGAGCACGCGCGGGCGCTCGCGCGGGCCGAGCGAGCAGAGAGGCGCCGCGTTGTACTTCGAGAGCCGCTCCTCTCGGATGCGCGCGATCGCGCGCCGGGCCCGCGCGAGCGCCGGCGGATCGAGCGCGTCCGGAGACGACGCGAGCATCCGCTCGAGCCGCGAGGGCGAGGTCGCGTCGTAGTAGACGCCCGCGTCGTCGACGACGATCGAGAGCGGCGGCGCGCCCTTGACGCCGAGATCGAGCGAGCGGAGGAAGCCGTCCTCGAGCGTGAGGTAAGGGACGCCGCGCCGCTCGGCCGCGCGGCGCGCCCGCGCGGTGTTCGGCTTGCGACCCCAGCCGACCACCGCGTCGACGCGGGTGAGCGGGGTGGGCGCGAGCACCACGCGCTCGGCGCCGAGGAACGCGGCGAGGTGCGGGATGCGCGCGATGCCGGGCGAGAAGACGCCGACCACCCGCGGCGCCGGGAGCTCGAGCGGCCGGCTCATGCAGAACGGAGCGCGCGGCGCACCCGCTCGAGGTCTTCCTCGGTGTCGACGCCGG
>JAEZBP010000489.1 GCA_023427125.1 Pseudomonadota bacterium
CATTGTGGCTTTGCCACAATGGGGGGAGGGGCTGGAACAGCCCCTCCAGCCAACTAACGCGCGCGGGCCTGGGCGCGGTCGAGGGCCTCTTGCACGATCTTGTTGTGCTCGGCGGGGTCCTTCCAGCGCACCTGGCCGCTCTCGGGCAGGAGGTGGATCGGATCGAAGTAGAGGAAGAAGCGGCCCGCCTTGACGCTCGGCGCGGTGTAGACGGAGACGCCGGTCGTGCGGTCGTAGTACTCGAAGGAGTGCACGTCGCGCTTGCCGCCGCCTCCCGGGGCGTCGACGACGAAGACCGGCGTGTTGAAGCCGGCCGTGACGCCGCGGACGTTCTTCTCGATGGTGATCGCCGTGTCGACGGTGGTGCGGAGCTCTTCGACGCCCTTCACCATGTCGTGCACGTAGACGTAGTAGGGCTGCACGTTCACGTACGCGAGGCGCTTCACGAGGAGCTGCATGGTGGCGACGTCGTCGTTCACGCCGCGCTGCAAGACCGACTGGTTGCGCACGATGACGCCCTCGGCCTGCAGGCGGTCCATCGCCTTCTTGGTGATCGCGGTGATCTCGTTCGGGTTGTTGAAGTGGGTGTGGAGGACGACCTCCTTGGCCATCTCGCGGCCCCGCTTCACCACGCCGACGAGGGCGTTGAACCACTCGTCGTCGGTCAGGAGCTTCTGCGGCATGACGGCCGGACCCTTGGTCGCGAAGCGCATGCGGCGCACGTTCTCGATGTCGAGCAGGCGGTGGCCGATCTCGGCGATCTGGTCGGCGCGCAGGTTGTAGGAGTCGCCGCCCGAGATGACGATGTCCTCGAGCTCGGGGCGGCTCGCGATGTACGCGAAGGCGTCCTCCCAGCGCTGCTTGTTGGCCTTGAGGCTGACCTTCTCGAGCTCCTCCTGCTCGACCTCCGGGCCGACGGCGTAGCTGCGGGTGCAGAAGCGGCAGTAGACCGGGCAGGTGTCGAGCGCGAGGAAGAGCGCCTTGTCGGGGTAGCGATGGGTGAGGCCCGGGGTGGGGGAGTCGCCCTGCTCGTTCAGCGAGTCGAAGCGCAGCTTCGGGTGATCGGCGAGGCGCGCCGAGCCGATCGGGATGAACTGGCGGCGGATCGGATCCTCGTAGGGGTTGGCCCAGTCGACCAGGCTCAAGAGGTACGGCGAGACGCGCACCGCCATCGGCGCGGCGCGGAAGCCCTCCGCCGCGTCGTCGATGAAGCTCGGGCTGACCAGGCCCTCGAGCGCCTCGAGGAGCTTCGGCACCTTGGTGATCGAGGCCTTCATCTGCCAGCGGTGGTCGAGGAAGGTGGCCTCGTCGACGCCGCGGTAGGCCGGGATGCGCTGCCAGAACGGCCCCTCGAGCAGCTGCCGGTGCGCGAGCGTCGCGGGATCCACGGCGGGCCGGCTGAGCCGCGCGGGCTGCTCCTCGCCTGCGTTCTCGACGACCCCATCCTTGACGACCTTGAGCTGCATCGAAACCTCCAAGAGCACCCGGGCTACCACATCGGCCGCGGGCGCGTCACGCAAAGGAGACCAGGCGTCGCGCAGCGACGCCGTGGGTCGACCGGAGACCAGCGGGGCTGGTCCACAGCCCCTCCAGCCAGCAACGCCGGAAGTTTGACATGTGCGTACGGGCGCGACACGAACGGCGCGTGAAGGAACGCATGCTCTTCCTCGTGTCGCCGCCCCGCAGCGGCTCGACGCTGCTCCAGCGCATGATCGGCTCGCACTCGGAGGTGTTCACGCACCCCGAGCCGCACCTGATGACGCCCCTCGCGCACCTCGGCTACTACGAGACGGTCGACAAGGCGCCCTACGACCACATCAACAGCGCCGAGGCGATGCGCCTGTTCGTCGACGGGCTGCCGCGCAAGGAGGAGGACTACCTCGACGCGCTGCGCGCCTACGCCGACACGCTCTACGGCCGCATGCTCGCGCCGAGCGGCAAGCGCTACTTCATGGACAAGACGCCGGCCTACGCGCTGGTGCTCGACTTCATCGCGAAGGTCTACCCCGGCGCGAAGTACGTGGTGCTCACCCGCCACCCGCTCGCGATCTTCAGCTCCTACGCCAACAGCTTCTTCGACGGCGACTGGGAGCGCGCGCACGAGTTCAACCCGATCGTCGAGCGCTACGTGCCGGCCATCGCGCGCTTCGTGCGCGAGCGCCCCGCGCCGCTCGTCCACGTGCGCTACGAGGAGGTCGTCGAGCAGCCCGAGCGCGAGCTCGAGCGCGTCTTCGCCTTCCTCGGCCTCGAGAACGAGCCCGAGGCGGTGAACTACGGCGAGCGCTTCAGCGCGAAGAAGGGCCCCGGCGATCCGATCAGCGTCGAGAAGCACAGCCGCCCGGTCACCGAGTCGCAGCACAAGTGGGCGGCCGAGCTGCGCAAGGACGAGCGCAAGCTGCGGCTCGCGCAGCAGATGATCGCGCGGCTCGACGACGACGACCTCGAGCTCTGGGGCTGGCCGCGCGAGCGCGCGTTCGACGCCCTCGAGCAGGCCGGCGGCGTCGCGCCCCCCAAGCCGGTGCTCAACGCTTACACGCTCCAGCGCAAGGTCATGCTCGCGCTGAAGAAGGACATCCACGAGCGGCCCCACGGCGCGGTGATCAAGAAGCTCCGCTATTACTGCGACGTTCTGCTGCGGGAGTAGGCGCCGGTCGGGCCAGCGGAGCCGAGAATGCTCCGCGTGGAGCGCGGAACGCTCCGCGCGCCGCCATCCCGAGGGCCGGACGCTCGATCCGTGATGGCCCGCACGCTGCACTGCGCGGGCGGATGCGCTCAATCAAGTGGGTCGCTCCGCGGCGTGACGGCATCCCGACACATGCGAACGGCAGCAGGTGTCGGCCTAGCGTCACTTCGCTGCGCTCCTCGATCCTGCTCGCCTTGCTCGTGGTGCCGCTCGTCGCCTGTCAAGGCTTCGTCGGCGACCGGCCTCCGGGGCCGGATGACCCCGGCGGAGGCGGCGGTGGAGGCGGAGGCGGGAGCGGCGACGGCGGGGTCGACCTCCCCGAGGGCGTCGTCGTCGCCGCGCCGCAGAGCCGCATCCCGCGGCTCACCCACGACGAGTGGGAGCGAACGGTGCAAGAGCTCTTGCACCTCGACGGCGCGAGCGGGCTCGAGAGCGCGCTGCGCACCGACTCGCTGCCGGGCGAGGCGGTCTTCGACAACCCCGGCGGCATGCTCTCGGTCGACGAGGTGCTCTGGGCCGGCTACCAGCGCGCCGCGACCACGCTCGCCGAGCGCGTCACCGCCGACCCCGCGCTGCTCGCCCGCGTGGCGCCGGGCACGATGGACGAGGCGGGCGCCGAGGCGTTCATCCGCGCGTTCGGCCTGCGCGCGCACCGCCGGCCGCTCGAGGACGCCGAGGTCGCCGAGTACATGGCGCTCTACCGAGCCGCGGCCGGGCTCTACGGCACGCTCGGCGCGTTCCCGTCGGGCATCCGGCTGGTGCTCGAGGCGATGCTCCAGTCGCCCTTCTTCCTCTACCGCGTCGAGCTCAGCGCGACGCCGGCCGAGGACGCGATCCCGCTCGACGACTACGAGGTCGCCTCGCGCCTCTCCTACGCGCTCTGGGGCAGCATGCCGGACGAGGAGCTCTTCGCGGCGGCGGCCGCCGGCATGCTGAGCGAGCGGGGCGGCGTCGAGGTGCAGGCGCGCCGCATGCTCGAGGACGCGCGCGCCGAGGAGCGGGTGGTCGACTTCCACCGCCAGCTCTTCGACGTCAACGACTTCGCCGGCATCGCGCCCTCCCCGACCGCGTTCCCCGGCGTCTCCGCGCGGCTCGGCGAGTACGCGGCGGCCGAGCACGATCTCTTCGTGCGCGAGCTCGTCTTCGGGCAGGACGCGACCTACGGCGATCTGCTCACGTCGACCGCGACGTTCGTGAACGCCGACCTCGCCCGCATCTACGGCATCCCCGGCGCGTTCGGCGACGAGCTCGTGCCGGTGATGCTCAACGACGCCGAGCGGCGCGGCGTCCTCACGCAGATCGGCTTCCTCGCGTCGAACTCGACGCGCACGAGCCCCGATCCGATCCACCGCGGGGTCTTCATCGCCGAGCGCATCGCGTGCATCCCGATCGCGGCGCCGCCGGCCAACACCCCGCCGCCCGATCCGGTGCCGGGCCTGACCAACCGCGAGACCATCGCCGCGCACACCGAGCAGCCGGGCTCGATCTGCGCGGGCTGTCACGCGCAGATCATCAACCCCTTCGGCTTCGCCTTCGAGAGCTACGACGCGATCGGCGCATGGCGCACCGAGGACTCCGGCTTCCCGGTCGACACGATGTCGAGCCCGCCGGTCGACGGCATGCCGACCCCGGTGAGCGACGCGACCGAGCTCGCCGGCGCGCTCGCCGACAGCGAGTGGGCGCACGAGTGTTACTCGCGCCACTGGATCGAGTTCGCGCTCGGCCGGCACATCGCGCCCGAGGACGAGGCGCTCATCGCGCAGCTCTCCCAGCCCTCGCAGCGGGGCGAGCTCGCGGTGCGCGAGCTCATCGTCTCCCTCGTGACCTCCCCCGCCTTCCTGACCCGCAGCACCCGAGAGGTGAGCGAATGAAGAAGCTTCCTGGCGCGCGCTCCGCGAGCGCGAAGATCTCCCGACGGCTCGTGCTCCAAGGCGCCGGCGGCGCCGTCCTCGCCCTCCCCTTGCTCGAGAGCCTCGGCGGCGGTGGGCCCCGAGCGGCGCGCGCGCAGGTCGAGGACGCTCCTCCCTTCGCGATCTTCCTGCGCCAGGGCAACGGCGTGGCGTGCGCGCAGAACACCTCCGAGGTGGGCTCGGAGCCCGAGCGCTTCTGGCCGCGCAGCGAGGGCGCGCTCACGCCGGACAGTCTCTCAGGTCGCGCGCTCGAGGAGCTCGTGGACTACCGCGCGCGCCTCTTGGTCGTCGGCAACGTGAACATGCGCGACTTCAACTACGGCGACGGCCACGCGCGTGGCGCGCTGCAATCGCTGACCGGGCGCGGCCCGGTGGTCGCGGGCGCCGGCGGCGGGAGCGAGGCGGCCGGTGAGTCGCTCGATCACCGCATCGGACGCGAGCTCCACGAGGACGGACGCGACTCGTGGTTCATGTACGCGGGCGGCAACCACGGCTGGCTCGGCGGCGCGTGCATCAGCTTCCGCAGCGCCGGCGTGCGCCGGAGCCCGATCCACAACCCGCTCGAGGCCTACCGGATGCTGGTCGGCGGCGACGCGGGGCTCGACGCGGAGGCGCAGCGGCAGGTCGTCGAGCGCGGCCGCAGCGTCAACGATCTGGTCCGCGGGCAGCTCTCGCGGCTGCTCGCGCGCGGCGAGCTGAGCCGGGCCGATCGCGAGCGGCTCGAGCTGCACCAGTCGGCGATCCGCGATCTCGAGGTGCGGCTCACCTGCCAGCTCGACGAAGAGCAGCAGGCGGCGCTCGAGGGCGCGGGCAGCCTCTACAACAGCAGCAACGGCGACAGCGTGCTGGCGGCGACGCGGCTCCACATGGACGTCGCCGCGCTCGCGGTCGCGTGCGGGATGACGCGCTCGGTGGCCATTCAGGTCGGCAACGGCAACGACGGCAACACGCGCTACAGCGACGAGACCGGCGCGCTGATGGAGAACTACCACTACCTCTCGCACCGGCGGCTGAGCCACGGGAGCGACGGCACGATCCTGTCGAACGCCGATCAGCAGCACAGCCTCGTGGATCGGCACTTCGCGCGGACGTTCGGGCACCTGCTCGGGCGGCTGAGCGAGTACGCGATGCCCTCGGGCGGGACGCTGCTCGACGCGGGGATCTGCGCGTGGATGAACGATCTCGGCAACGGCCCGGGTCACTCGAACATGAACGTGCCGTGGGTGATCGCGGGGAGCGCGGGAGGCTTCCTGAAGCAGGGGGAGCACATCCGGGTCGGTGAGCGCGGCGCGATGACGCACACGGCCCTGCTCAACACGATCGGCACGGCGGTGGGCCTGCGGACCGGCGGCGGCGCGCTCAGCGACTTCGGCGACTCGGGGCTGCCGCGCGGGCTGCTGACGCAGATCATGGCGCCCGGGGCCACGGTCTGACGTCTCGCCCAGCGTCCGATGGCGATCGTCGACGATGAGCCGAGCACGCCGGGCGGCGACATCCACGAGGATCTGGATCTGCCCGATCGGTCTATGCTGTGGGGATGCGTGGGTGGACGGCGGCGGTCTCGGTGATCTGGGTCCTCGGCTGCAGCGCCGAGCTGGGCGAGGTCGACGGCGGGATGCCCTTCGCCGACGCGGCCGCCGACGGCGGCGGGTCGCTCGATGACGCCGGCGGCGGCGAAGACGGGGGCGGCGGCCATGAAGACGGTGGCGGCGATCACGACGCTGGCGGGTCGATGGACGGCGGCGCGTCGATGGACGCCGCGAAGCCCGCCGGCGACGCCGGACCGAGCGACGGGGGCGCCGACGCCGGGACCGACGGAGGCAGCGACGCGGGGACCACGCCGACGTGCCCGGCGTTCACCTCACCGCCTCTGACGTGGGGGCTGCCGCCTGCGGGCACGGCGGCCACGTTCACGACCACCGATACCATCGCGTGTCCCGGCGGCAGCTCGTCGCCGCGCTTCTCCCTCATCGATCTGAGCGGCGATGGCCGCGACGATCTCGTGGTCACGGGCAGCTGCAGCGGCACCGGGACCGGCGTCGGCTTCTCGCGCTGGGAGCTCTACCTCAACACGGGCGCCGGCTTCGCGACTTCGCCGGCGAGCTGGCCTCTCCCCTCCGGCTACGCGCTCGGCTTCCACGATCTCGAGACCACCGGCTGCAGCGGGAGCAGCCCGCGGTGGCGCATCTTCGACATCGACGGAGACGAGCGCCCCGATCTCGTCATCCCCCGCCGCTGCGACGGCACCGGCATGGTGGGCACGACCCACTGGCTCGTGCATCGCAACAACGGCGCGGGCTTCGACGACGCCGCGTCGATGTTCACGCTCCCGGCCTACGGCGGCGGGATCCCCGACGTCGAGGGCCGCACCTGCGTGGGCGCATCGCAGCGCTGGACCCTGCTCGACGTCGACGGCGACGGCGATCCCGATCTCGTGGTGACGCACCTCTGCGTCTCACCCGGGGGCGTCGGCACGACGCGCTGGCTCGTGCACCGCAACGACGGCACCCGCTTCGCGAGCGCCGCGACCGACTTCACGCTGCCGAGCGGCTATCGCGCCGCGAGCTTCGTCGTCGCCGACAGCGAGAGCTGCCCCCTCGGCGACTCGCCCCGCTTCGCCACCACCGATCTCGACGGCGACCGCCTGCCCGATCTCGTGGTGACCTCCCTCTGCTCGGGCGGCGCGATCGGGCGCATGCACTGGGCGGTTCACCGAGGCGCGCCCGGCGGCTTCACCGCGACCCCGACCTCGTGGACGCTGCCGAGCTACACCCCGGGCAACTTCCTCACCCTCGAGGGCCTGGCGAGCTGCGGCGTCCCCTCGCAGCCCTACTACCGGCTCGTCGACGCCGACGGCGACGCCATGCCGGAGCTCGTCATCCTCGGCGTCTGCGACGGCTCGGGCACGATCGGCCGCGCCGACTGGCGGGTCCATCCGAACACCGGCGCGGCCTTCGGGGCCGCGCTCTCATGGGCGCTCCCCTCGGACTACCCCGGCGCCCTCCTCGCCGACACGAGCAACGTGGTCTGCCCGAGCGGCGGCACCCCGCGCTACGAGGTCCGCGACCTCGACGGCGACGGCGCGATGGACTTCATCACCACATCCGTCTGCGGCGGCAGCGCCGGAGTCGGCACCACCCACTGGGACGTCCACACCGGCTGTATGACCGGTCGCGACCCGAGGAGTGAGTAGCTCTCTTTCCCGTTCGCCCTGAGCGCACAGCCGTAGGCTGTGCAGTCGAAGGGCGCGCGGCCGCTCCGTCCTTCGACTGCGGCTCGCTGCGCGAGCTGCGCTCAGGACGAACGGTGAAGGGAGGTCCGTCGCAGGATCGTGCTCGGCCATTTATTCGCGAGAGCGCAGCGACCGACGCAGCACCGCGAGCGCGACCGCCCCCACCACCACCGCCCACCACAGCGTCGCGAGCCGCGTCAGCATCGTCGCCGCCGTCGCCGCCGGAGCGTCGATCGCGCCGCTCGACAGCGCCTCGATCAGCCCCGTCATCCCGGCCTCCGTCACCCCGAGCCCGCCCGGCATCATCGCCAGCGCCCCCGCGATCGTCGACGCCGAGTACGCGAACACGCTCGCGTCCCAGCCGAGCCCGCCCCCCGGCAGCGCCCTCAGCAGCAAGAACAGCGCGAGACACTCGAGCCCCCAGCTCAGCGTCGCGATCCCCGTCGCGATCGCGAGCGGCCGAGGCCGCGTCATCACGTACAGGCTCTCGTACGCCTCCCGCAGCCTCGGCGCGAGCCGCCCCACCAGCGGCAGCCGGGCCGCGATCGACAAGCAGAGCTCGCCGAGCGGCCGCCACGCCGACGCCAGCAGGATCAACCCCACGATCGCCCCACCGCCGAGCGCGATCGGCACCCCCTGCGCGAACGACAGGCTGCCGAGCGCCGTCAAGATCACCAGCGCGATCAGATCCGTGAGCCGCTCCGCGAACACCACCGGCGCCGTCCGCGCGATCGACACCCCGCGCGACTCGTAGAGCAAGAGCGACTTGAACACCTCGCCGAGCTTGCCCGGCGTCACGCTCATCACGAACCCCGACAAGAACACCAGCGCGCTCTCCGAGTGCGGCACGCGCACGTCGATGCGCCCGAGGTAGTACTGCCAGCGCGCGTAGCGCAGCGCGTAGTTGCCCGTCGCGAGCGCGAGCGCGAGCGCGAACACCGACCACTCGAACGCACCGAGGCTCGCCGAGAGCGCGCTCACGTCGGCGTAGAGCGAGAGCGCCGCGAAGACCAGCGCGCCGAGCAGCGTGCCGATCAGCACCCGGCGAACGAGGCCGCTCGTCCGCCGTCGCGCTGCGCCGACGTCGCTCTCCGGCAGCTCTTCGGGAGCCGAGGCGCTCATCGCTTGCGGCTCGAGCGGAGGAGGAGCGCGCCCGCGGCGGCGACCGCCAGGGTGGCCCCGCCCGCGAGGACCACCCAGCCCGGCACCGGCAGCGCGCCGCGCCGCAGCGATCCCTCGGGCGGACGCTCCACCCGCGCTCGCACCGCGTGCACACCGGCGTCTTGCCCATGAGAGGCGAGCGGAGCGGCGAGCGCGGCGAGGAGGACCGAGAGCGCGAGCCAGCGGTGCAAAGCGGCCGCAGGTTGGCAGCGCCGGCGAGCGCCCGCAACACATCGGCAGACCTCACCGCGCCTTCGCTTTTGACTCGCCGGGGGGTGCCGCCTATGTTCGCGCCACGCCATGCCCGAAGGGTTGCGCAGACGACGCGCGCTCGCGCGGGACGACGATCCCCCCGCCGACGACGACTTCCTCTTTCATCTCTCGCTCGGCAGCGAGCTGCTCGTCCAGAACAAGGTGGTGGAGGCGAAGGAGGAGCTCGAGCGGGCCCTCTCCGTCCGGCCTCGCGACGCGCAGGGCACCGACCTGCTCGCCGGCGTGTACTTCCGGCTCGGCGTCTACCCGACCGCGATCACGCTCTGGCGCGGGCTCGCGCGGGAGTTCCCGGACGACGCGATCCTCCGCGTGAACCTCGGCCTCGCGCTCTTCAAGACCGGCCAGCCGGACGAGGCGCGCCAGCACCTCGAGCACGCGCTCTCGATCGAGCCGGAGCACCAGCGCGCGTGGGGCTACCTCGGGCTCACGCTCTGGCGGCTCGGCCGGCTCGAGGAGGCTCGCGAGGCGTTCCTGCGCGGCGGGCAGCTCTCGATGGCCGAGCGCATGGGCGACGCGCTCGGCGGGAGCGACGCGCCGCCTCCCCCCGAGACGATCGCGGACGTCGAGGTGAGCGCGGTGCGCGACGCCGCCACCGAGGCCGCCGAGCGGATCAGCGCGCGAGGCGTCGAGCTCTCGGTGGAGGAGGAGCGGCCTCGTGGGCCTCGCGGGCCGAGCGGAGAGTGGAAGGTCGTGGAG
>JAEZBP010000534.1 GCA_023427125.1 Pseudomonadota bacterium
CGGCTGCGCCCTCGCGACGGACGCCGTGACGAGCGCGCCGAGCGCGACGGTGATCGGGAGGGCGGTTCCAACTGCGCGAAGACCAGCCAACCCGCAGAGTGTCCCCCGATCCTGCCGGAGCGACAAACCTTCCGCATCGGGTCCTCGAGACGCGCGGCCCGTAGCGAGGAACGCCGAGCAGCGCGTTCACCCTCGGCTGGACACCGGGGACGGGGAGCGCCGAGCGGAGCGTTCACCCTCGACACCGGGGACGGGCAGCGCCGACCGGACGGAAGGGTCGCGCAGCTCGGCCCGCGCGCTCGCGAAGCGCGCGCAACGCCACCCACGCGCGCGCGCGACGGGCGCGCAAAGCCAACTCCGCCCTCGTCCTCTTCCAGCCAGTAGCGCCAGAGCGCGGTGATCCCGATGGCGTCGGCGCAGCGCTCGCAGAGCGGGGGACGTTCGATCTTGGGGCGCTCGCCGCGCGGGAAGAGGAGGAAGCCGTGGCCGGCGGGCTCACCCTCGATCGGGGTGTCGCACGCGTGGCAGGTCGGGCGGTCTCCCTCGTCGCTCTTCGCCTTCGAGCCCATCGTCGCCGGAACATAGCAAGCGCTGAGCCCTGCGGACAGGCCGGCCGCAGGCGCTCAGCCTTATCCCTCGAGCGCCGCGAGGCGCGCCTCGATCGCGCCGAGGCGCGCGCCCACGATCCGCTCGACGTACTTTGCCATGACGTCGACCTCGAGGTTGGCCACGTAGCCGATCGCGGGCGCGCCGAAGACCACGTTGGTGCGGGTGTGCGGGACCAGCGTCACCGAGAAGCCTCCGGGATCGACGGCGACGACGGTGAGCGACGCCCCATCGATCGCGACGTACCCCTTCTCGACGACGAAGCGGCCGAGCTCCGGCGCCACGTCGAACGTCACCGTGAGCGCCTCTCCGTCCTCGCGCACCTCGCGCACCCGCGCGGTGCCGTCCACGTGCCCCTGCACGTAGTGGCCGCCCATCGGCCGGGCGCCCGAGACCGGCCGCTCGAGATCGACCGGGGAGCCCACCTCGAGCGCGCCGAGGTTGGTGCGCCGCAGGGTCTCCGGCACCGCCTCGAACGCGAGGCGCGTCCCGTCGATCGCCACCACGGTCAGGCAGACCCCGTTGACCGCGATGCTGTCGCCGAGCTGCGCGCCCGCGTGGACGAGCCGCCCCTCGGTCACGATCCGCGTCGCGCCCTCGCGCCGCTCGAGCGCCGCCACGCGGCCGATCTCCTCGACGATGCCGGTAAACACGCCGCCTACTTAGAGCGCGCCGCCCGGCGCGTCGAGCGGGGTTTACGCGAGACAGACCGCGCTCTAGCGTTGCGTGGCCATCACCAAGGAGGGCGCGATGAACATCGGAGTGCTGGGGACCGGGGACGTGGGCAAGACGATCGCGACGCGGCTCGTCGCGCTC
Organism: Pseudomonadota bacterium; assembly: GCA_023427125.1. Classification (GTDB taxonomy): domain Bacteria; phylum Myxococcota_A; class Polyangia; order Polyangiales; family Sandaracinaceae; genus JAEZBP01. The sequence continues at coordinate 1,423 of JAEZBP010000534.1, forward strand.
GGCCATTCCGTGCGCATGGGATCGCGCGCGAAGGGCAACGAGAAGGCGCTCGCGTGGGTCGAGGCGGCGGGCGCGCGGGCGAGCGAGGGGAGCTTCGCCGACGCCGCGAGCTTCGGCGAGCTCGTCTTCAACTGCACCAAGGGCGACGCCACCCTGGCGGCGCTCGAGGCGGCCGGCGCCGCGAGCCTGCGCGGCAAGGTGCTGGTGGACGTCTCGAACCCGCTCGACTTCAGCAAGGGCTTCCCGCCGAGCCTCACGGTGAGCAACACCGACTCGCTCGGCGAGCAGATCCAGCGCGCGTTCCCCGAGGCGCGGGTGGTGAAGGCGCTCAACACCATGGCGAACCCGATCATGGTCGACCCGCGCCGGCTCGAGGGCACCCACCACACCTTCGTCAGCGGCAACGACGCGGCCGCGAAAGGGGCGGTGCGCGAGCTGCTCGGGACCTTCGGCTGGCGCCCCGAGGAGATCATCGATCTCGGCGACATCACGACGGCCCGCGGCACCGAGGCCTACCTGCTGCTCTGGACGCGGCTCTACGCGGCGACGAAGAACGGCATGTTCAACGTCGGGCTCGTGTCGGCCAAGGGCTGAGCGTCACTCGCTCGGATCGCTCACCGGCGCCAGGGTCGGCGAGGGCGGAGCCGCGCGCGCGCGGGTGCTCCACCACACCACGGCCACCGTGCCCGCGGCGATCGCCCAGCCGGTCGGGATCCACCACCAGTCCTCGAAGAGGCTCGCGGGGGGCTCGGTCGCCTCCGGGAACATCACGCTCGCGATCACCGCCGCCGCGTTGTTGGCGACGTGGGCGGCGATCGGCACGAGCACGCTGCCGGTGCGGTGACCGAGCCACGCGAGGTAGAAGCCGAGCGGGAGCACGGCGGCCACGTGGTGCGGATCGGTGTGGTAGGCGGCGAAGAAGAACGCGGAGAGCACGATCGCGAGCCAGCCGGTGCGGATGGAGCGCTGGAACGCGCCGCGGAAGAGGAGCTCCTCGGCGATCCCCGGGACGAGCGAGAAGAGCGGGGCGACGACCCAGAGCGGCGCGGCGCGCACCACGCCCTCGAGCTGATCGAGGGTACCGAGCGTGAGGTTCGGCGCGTACTCCACCATCAGCCGCCGCATGAAGTCGGACGTCGGGCCGAGCGCCAGGATGCCGATCGGCGCGACGACGAACGCCGGCCACGGCGCGGGGCGGATGCCGAGACCGTGCTTCACCGGCACCCGCGCCGCCGCCACCACGATCGCGGCGCCGCCCCCCATGCCGAGGCCGGTCGCGATCAGCGAGGGCGCGATCACGGCGAAGCTGAGCTCGCCGCCGCTCATGAGGTCGAGCAGCGAGGTGCCCTCGACGCTGGCCTCGATGAGCGCGGCGATGAGCGCGACCACCCCACCGAGGAGCTGCGCGCCGATCCCCACCAGGACCAGCGCGATCGCACCCTGCCATGCCTTCAGCCGCGGCTCGTCGCTCTGCGAGTCATCCATGGACGAAGGGATGCATGACACCAGCGCCGGCTCGAGGCGACAAGTTTGTCCCGGCGCGCGCGTACCGCGCTACGACGGATCGAAGAGGACCGCGTGGAGCGTCGCCACCGCGCGAGCGATGTCCTCGTCGGCGATCACCATCTGCAGGTTGATGCTGCCCTGCGCGTAGCTGATCATCTCGACGTTCACGCCGGCGTCCGCGATCGCCGTGAGCACCTCGGCGCCGAGGCCCTTGCGCTTCGCGAGGTGCTGGCCGACGACGGCCAAGATCGTGCGGCCCGGCACCACCGTGCAGCGCCCGAGCGCCTCGAGCTCGGGGAGCGCGCGCGCGACCGCCGCCGGGTCGTTGGCGGTCAGCGAGACGCTCACCTCCGACGTGCTGACGACATCGACCACCACCGCCTGCCTCGCGAGGATCTCGAAGACCCGCGCGAGGAAGCCGACCTCGCCGAGCATCCGAGTCGCGTCGACCGTCACGACGACCTGCCGCTCCTTGTAGGCGATCGACGTCACGCGCTCGGCGTTCTCGAGGCAGTCCTCTTTGATGACCGTCCCCGGGTGCTCCGGGCGGTTGGTGTTGAGCACGCGCACTGGGATGCCCGCCGCCATCGCGGGCAGCAGCGTAGACGGATGCAGCACTCGGCTCCCGAAGTAGGCGAGCTCGGCCGCCTCGTCGAAGCGCATGTGCGGGATGTTGCGCGCGCCCTTCACCACGCTGGGATCGGCGGTCATCACCCCGTCGGTGTCGGTCCAGATCTGCGCCTCGGTCGCACCGAGGGCCGCCGCGAGGAGCGTCGCGGTCAGGTCGCTCCCGTTGCGCCCGACCGTCGTGACCTCGCCCGCCTCGTTCTTGCCGATGAAGCCGGTCACGATCGGGACGCGATCGGCGGGCAGCGCGGCGACCTTGGCGCGCAGGCCCGCCTCGTAGCCGGGCAGCGGGCGCGCGCGACCGAACGCCGAGTCGGTGACGAAGCCGAGGTCCCAGACGTCGTGCGCCTCGGCGGCGAGCCCCTCGCGGGTGAAGAAGTCGGCGATGCAGCGCACGCTCATCCGCTCACCGAAGCTCGACACGTAGTCGAGGCTGCGCGGGCTCAGCTCCTTCACGAGGTGGACGCCTCGCAGGAGATCGGTGAGCTCGCCGAAGAGGGGCTCGAGCAAGCCCGGCGGGCAGCCGAGCTCGGCCGCCACGCTCCGCTGGCGCGCGATCACGCTCTCGGGATCGAAGGTGCCGGAGGCCGCGCGCTTGGCCGCGCCGACGAGCGCGTCGGTGATGCCCTTGTGCGCCGACGACACCACGACGACCGGCCCCCGCACGGCCTGGGCGCGCACGATGGCCATCGCCTTCTCGATCTGCGCCCGGTCCGCGACCGAGCTCCCACCGAACTTCAGGACCCTCACGATAGACCTCGCTCCACGAGCCGCGGCTCATAGCACCGGCGGGGCGCGCACGAAAATCGGCTCCGTCGCGTGACGGAAGCGCGGAGGGCCGGCCACAGAGGGGCGTAGGCGGCGTCGGCGACCCCGACCCCGGGCGCGCGCCCTCTCTCGCGAGAGGCGAGCCCAGCCCGTTCGAGACACACAAGAGACCGGCATAGCTCATTTGAGCGCGGCCCACTATACGGCTTGTCATTCGACAACCATTCACCATGTCACAGCCGCGTGGCACGGCACACGATGACACGCCAGCAGGGCTTCACCGCGCCTGCAACAGCGATGGCCCGCGCGGTGCAAAGCGGGCCGACCCAGCGACATTCGATCAACATTCGACAAAGAACACGACGAAAGGCTTAGTGATGAACATCCTCGCGACGCGATCATGGTCTTGGTTGTTGGTGCTCGCCGCCGTCCCCTTCCTGGGCGGCGTGCGGGAGTGCGAGCCCGGCGGAGGCGGCGACGGAGGCTGCGTGTGCCCCGAGATCTGGGCGCCCGTGTGCGGCTCGGACGGCGTCACCTACGGCAACGAGTGTGAGGCCAGCTGCGCCGGCGCCGTGGTGGCACACGGGGGCGAGTGCCGCAGCGAGCCTGTCGCCTGCTGGGCCGACGCCGACTGCGGCCCTGACGAGCGGTGCAACCACGACGTCTGCTACAGCCCGTGCGCGCCCGGCGAGGTGTGTCCGGCGGTCTGCTACGGGATCTGCGAGCCGTCGCCCGAGCCGAGCTGCGCCAGCGACGCCGACTGCGGCCCCGGCGGGTACTGCGATCTCGGAGACTGCCCGGTGTGCGACCCGGGTGAGGCGTGCCCAGCGATCGCCTGCCTCGGCAGCTGCCGTCCGGCCCCGAAGCCCGGCTGCCTGAGCGACGCCGACTGCGCGCCCGGCGAGACCTGCGCGTTCACCGTCGAGGGATGCGCACCCGGCGCCGAGTGCCCGGAGCCGCTCCCCGCGAGCGGAACCTGCATCGCGCCACCGCCCGAGTGCCCGCCGGTCGCCTGCTTCCTCTACTGCGAGGACGGCTTCGCCACCGACGAGAGCGGCTGCCCGATCTGCGCGTGCGGCTGAGTTGGTTGTGCGCGCGCTTCGCGAGCGCGCGGCCGGTGTCCAGCCGAGGGTGAACGCTCCGCTCGGCGTTCCCCGAACGCCGTCCTTCTGCGACCGCCCATCATCGAGGCGCGGGGCTGATCCCGGATCGGCCTCGCGCCTCTCTCCGTCTCACGGCGCCGGTGCGGCAGGCTCATCGGAGTCGAAGACGACCTCGTCGAGCTGCATGACCTCGGGAGGTGCCTCCGGCTCCTCGGCCGGCTGGGGTGCAGCAGGAGCCGGAGAGGCTGGCATCGCGGCGGGCGCGGGCGGGCTCTGACCCGCGAGCAGGAACCACCCTGCGCCGATGCCGAGCCCTGCGGCGAGCAGCACGACGATCGCTCCGACGATCCACATCCCCCTCGACGCCTTCTTGGGCGGCAGCGGCGGCGGCAGCGACGCGCCCGGCCCGAGATCGCCGAGCTCCTCCATGCTCTCGACGAACGCGTCGATCTGCATCGTCTCGCCAGCGTGAGGCACTCGCTTGCTCGGTCCCGCCATGCTCGTCCCGCGCATGATAGTGCCTCACCGCCGCCAACACGAGGGCTGCGGAACGAACGACGAGCACCGTCGACGATGCACCGTCGACGAGCACCGTCGACGAGCACCGTCGCCGACGAGCACGGTCGCCGAGCGCGGGCGACGAGCGCGGGCGACGAGCGCGGGCGACGAGCACGGGCGACGAGGTCGACGAGCGAGCGCGGTCGAGCGAGCAGCGAGCGCAGTCGAGCGAGCAGCGAGCGCAGTCGAACGAGCAGCGAGCGCGGCCGACGAGCGCGAACACGATCAGAGAGCGCGCCGCCCGCCACGACATGCGAGCGTGGGCGCGACCGGAAGCAGCGGGGCACGGCAGTCAGGCATGCAGGGCGCGCGCAGTTTGCGCGCCCTGCGTACCGCCTACTTACAACACCCCCTGTGTGTCCACCCATTACAGAAGGCCGGTCGGGCGCGCTCGTAAGCGGCGCCTCCGACGCCCAAGG
>JAEZBP010000559.1 GCA_023427125.1 Pseudomonadota bacterium
CCGCGCGCCCTTCGACTGCGCAGCCTGCGGCTGCGCGCTCAGGGCGAACGGGAAAAGGAGCTGTTCGCTCCTGGTGTCGCCGAACCGCGCTCGGTCATTTGGATCAGAGCTGGCTGAGTCGGGACCGCCGTGCTTCACGCCGCCCCAGACCGCCACCACGAGGGCGTGATCGGGCTCTTCGACGTAGTACACGTGATTGCGTGTCGCGCGCATGACCACGCGTCTTATGCGACCCGCTGGGTGCGGATATCGGCTACCGGCGCGAGGGCCACGGCGATCGTCCGGAGCACGAGCGCCAGCTCTTGCGAACCAATCGGGATGACTGGGCCCCCGCGAACGCGGCCCGCAATGGTCTCTACCACCATATCGGAAACCGAACATCAACAGAAGGAAGCCACACACACAGCATTGCGAGCGGAGGAGATGCGGAGACCCGACCGACGAACGCCGCGGTCCCCTACATCATCAAGCTCTGAGCCGCCGTGAGGGGCGGCCGTCGCGGAGGCTGACGTGCAGCCGCGGCGACAGCTCGTATTCGACCAGGCTTTCGCACGAGCGCCCAGCCGGCGGCCGCCACCGCGCTTCCGCCACCTCCGCCGTTTCGGCGCCGTAACCTCGCGAGATCACACGCGCCGATCTCCGGCATGGCGCTTGATCACGCGCCGCGTGTGGCGACGAACCCTCACGACCAGCTCGTCCGCAAGACCCTCGGCATCCCCGAGCACGCGGCGGGCGAGCTGCGCGCCATTCTCCCGCCCGCGCTGGCGAAGCGCGTCGACTGGTCGACGCTGCGCGCCGAGCCGGGGAGCTTCGTCGACACCGGCGGGCCCGAGCGGCACACCGACCTGCTCTTCTCGGCGACGATCGGCGGGCGCGACGCGCGCATCTACGTGGTCTTCGAGCATCAGAGCTCCTTCGATCGGTGGATGCCCCTGCGCCTGCTCGTCTACATGGGCCGCATCTGGGTGTCGCTCGCCGACGCCGGGGCCAAGCGGCTCCCCGTGATCGTCCCCGTCGTGCTCTACAACGGGGACACGACGTGGACCGGCGCGCGTCGCTTCGCGGACCTGCTCGACGCCGACGAGCCTCTCCTCACGCTGACCCGCGCGTTCGTCCCCAATTTCCAGCTGCTCATCGACGACCTCGCCAGGGTCAGCGAGCTCGCCCTGTTGAGGCGGCCGATGAGCGCGCTCGCCAGGCTCGTCGTGTGGGTCCTGCGCGCGGTGCGGCTCGGCTTCGACCCCGCGCACCTCGCCGAGTGGGCTCGCTTGCTCGAGCAGGCTCGCCTCGAGGCGGGGCCAGAGGCGTTCACGCAGCTCTTCGTCTACCTTTCCGAGGTCGACGGCGGCGACACCCTCTACGGCGCCATCGAGGCCATCATCGACGACGAGCTCTCGGAGGAGACCATGGGACTGCGCAAGAAGTGGGAAGATGCGGCGCGCGAGCAAGGCATCAAGCAGGGCATCGAGCAGGGCATCGATCGAGGCCGCGCCGAGCTGCTGCTGAAGCAGCTGCAGCTCAAGTTCGGCGACATCGGCGAGGCTCGTCGCGAGCAGGTCGGCCGCGCATCGCGTGAGGAGCTCGAACGGTGGGCCCAGCGCGTCCTCAGCGCGACCTCGCTCGACGAAGTCCTGGACTGACGGCCGAGGCTCGCCGCGGCGTCGTGACCGCCGCGGTCGCGCCGCATGTCTTGGGGTCCGCCCTTCGAATGGCGTACCCTGTACCCAAAACCGCATGAGCCACGATCCCGCCGATGACGGGGGGCTCGCCATGTTCGACGAGGACGACCTCGAGGACGGCGAGAACCGCACCGTCGTGGACAACTCCTTCTGGAGCCAGCCGAAGATCCCGGCCTACCCGGCGCTGGCGAGGTTTGGCCGCTTCGAGATCCTCGGGCGCATCGCGCGAGGCGGGATGGCGGAGGTCTTCCTCGCCCGCGAAGCGCAGGGCGACGGCTCGGTGCGGCACGTGGTGCTCAAGCGCGTGCTGCCGGAGATGGCCGACAACCCCGACTTCATCTCGATGTTCCTCGAGGAGGGCCGCACGGCGGTGCGCCTCTACCACGCGAACGTCTGCCACGTGTACGAGTCGGGGGAGGTCGACGGCACCGCGTTCATGGCGCTCGAGTGGGTCTACGGGACCTCGCTCGACGACGTGATCACCCGGGCGGCCGCGCGCGGCACGGCGCTGCCCTGGCCCATCGCGGTGGAGATCGTCGCGCAGGTCGCGTCGGCGCTCGAGTACGTGCACCACGCCAAGGGCTCGAGCGGGCGGCCGCTGAACATCGTCCACCGCGACGTGAGCCCGCACAACGTGATGCTGAGCTGGACCGGCAGCGTGAAGCTGCTCGACTTCGGCATCGCCAAGACCAACGCCGACGAGGGCGGCGGCGAGACCGTGGGCAAGTACGGCTACATGTCGCCCGAGCAGGCGCAGTCGAGGCCGATCGACGCGCGCTCCGATCTCTTCGCGCTCGGGGTCGTGCTCTTCGAGGCGCTGACCGGCCGGTCGCTCTACGATCGCCCGACGGTGCTCGAGACGCTCAGCGCGATCGTGCGCGAGCCGGTGCCCTCGCTCGCGCAGCTCCGGCCGGACCTCCCACCGGCGCTCGACGTCATCGTGACGCGCGCGCTCGCGAAGAGCCCCGCGCAGCGCTGGCAGAGCGCCGGCGAGCTGCGCGCGGCGCTGAAGCAGGTGCTGCGCGCGCACAACCAGCTCGTCATCGACAAGCGCATCGCCCTCACCATCGACGGGCTCTTCACCGCCGAGGAGAAGGCGCCGCTCAAGGCCGACGCCAAGCAGCTGAGCGGCTCGTTCGCGGCGCTGAGCGCCCCCGCCGAGCAGGTCACGTACGAGACCTTCCAGCACGAGCCCGAGCCGCCGCCGCCGCCGAGCACCCGCGCCTCCGGCAAATGGAGCCGCGTCCTCCTCTACGTCGCGCTCTTCGTGCTCTTCGCCCTCGCCGCCGGCATCGGCGCCGCCACGACGCTCTGGCTCCGCGGCTGACCTCCGTCGGACCCGTTGTCACGGCGCCCGGCGGGCCTCAGATCGGCGTGATGAGCGAGGCACGCAAGGTGGCGGTCGTCAGCGGGGCCAACCGGGGGATCGGCCTCGAGATCGCGCGCAAGCTGGCGCAGGCAGGGCTCGAGGTGATCGCGACGAGCCGCGATCCGGCGACCGGGCGCGAGGCGGCGGAGGCGATCGGCGCGCGCGCGATGGCGCTCGATGTGACCGACCGCGCGAGCGTCGGCGCGCTCGCCGAGGCGCTCGAGCGGGTGGACGTGCTGGTGAACAACGCGGGCATCGCGATGAAGGGCTTCGACGCGGCGGTCGCGCGCCGCACCATCGAGGTGAACTTCTTCGGACCGATGCACCTCACCGACACGCTCTTGCCGAAGATGAGGGAGGGCGCGCGCATCGTGATGGTCTCGAGCGGGCAGGGCGAGCTCTCCCGCTTCGGCCCGCGGGTGCGGCGCTGCTTCGAGAGCGAGACGCTGACGCGCGACGAGCTCGTGACCTTCGTCGACAGCTTCGTGCTCGACGTCCAGGCGGGCACGCACGAGCAGCGTGGCTGGCCCTCCTCGGCGTACTCGGTGTCGAAGGGGGCGCTGAACGCGCTGACCCGCATGATCGCGCGCGAGCTCGAGGACGATCCGCGCGCGATCCGCGTCAACGCGGCGTGCCCCGG
>JAEZBP010000577.1 GCA_023427125.1 Pseudomonadota bacterium
GTCCTGCGCCTCCACCCGAGCCGCGCTCATCCCCACGAGCGTCGAGCAAGCAAGAAAAAGGAGAGTCAACCGCACGTTCGTCCTCCGTGCGCACATCCTACAGCGGGTCGGCGCACCAATGAAGCCCTGCCCTCACGCGCCCTCCGCGGCCCCCGCGTCCGTGGATGCTGGGAGGACCCGCGCGGACTCGGTATCTTGAGCGCATGGACCTCGATCGGATGCTGGCGATGTGCAGGCGCGACCAGTGGAAGGTCGACGACCTCGACTGGTCGGTGAGGCCGCGCTCGCTCCCCCGAGAGCACGAGATCGCCATCTGTCAGTACTTCACCGACATGAGCGGCATCGAGCTCATGGCCGGCGAGCTCTTCAAGGTGCAGCGCGACAAGGCGCGCGACCCGCGCCTCGTCGCCATCTTCGAGACCTTCGTCATCGACGAGGAGCGCCACTCCGAGGTCGCGCGGCGGCTGGCCGCCCACTACGACGTCCACCGCTACCAGCGCTACACGCTCAACCCGCACCTCGTGCGCTTCCAGCGCCCCTTCGTGGAGGCGGTGCACCACCTCCCGCCCGACATCGCCAACGCGTACATCACGAGCGGCGAGCTCCTCCTCGACGTCGCGCTCCTGCGCTCGCTCGACGACTTCGTGGACGACGCGATGAGCCACGCCGCGATGCGCCTCGTGAACCGCGACGAGTCGCGGCACATCGCCGTCGACTTCTACATGGTCGAGTACTACGCGAGCCGCGCCTACGACGAGCGGCTCGCCAGCGAGCCGCCCCGCTCGCGGCGCGAGCAAGCGCGGAGCCTCCTTGCGCTCGCGACCTTCCTCTATCACGCGGGCCCGTTCTTCCGAGACGTCTTCTTCGCGCCGATGGACCTCACCGATCCGAGCGGCGAGCGCCTCATCGAGGCGTTCAAGCGCATCCAGCTGCTCGGCGATCGCCCCGGCTTCGGCCAGCGCCCCTTCGCGCGCTTCATCAAGACGGTGCAGCGGCTCTTCAACGACCCGCGCGTGAACGCGGTGGCGGGCCCGCTGCTGGCGCGTATCCTCGGGGCGGACCCGCGGGTGATCCGTACCCTGTACACCGCCGACGAGAAGCGCCGCGCCGATGCGATGACCATCGACCAGCTCGCCGATGAGGCGCTGGCCGCCAAGTACGAGGCGTGACGTGCTCGACTACTCCTTCTTTGCCTTGATGTTCCTGCTCGCGACCTCGCTCTCGCCGGCCGGCGCGCCGGTCGTGACCCTCGAGAACAGCGCCCACCCCGAGCAGGAGATGGTGTGGACCCGCCAGGCCGACGGCCGGTGGGCGATGACCATCAACCGCCGCGACATGGGGCACTTCGTCCGCGAGGGAGACGCGGTCGTGCACCACACCGGCGTGCGCGCTCCGGAGCGCCACCCGATCGCGTCGCTCGCCGATCGGCGCGACCTGCGACCGGGCGCCGCCGCGGTCCGCCTCCTTGGCGAGAGCGCCGGCCGCTCCATCCGGGTCTCGCGCCAGGGTGACGCGCTCCGCCTCGACGATCCGAGCCGCCGCACGCTCCCGATCCCGCTCCTCCTGCGGTGATCCTCGCCGGTGAAATGCCGGCCGTCCCTCGCGCGTAGTCCTTCTCGCAGTGACGAAGCGAAACCCGATCCTGGTCGTGGCGCTGACCTTCGTGACCTTCACGGTCTACGCCTACTACTGGCTCTACAAGACCACCGACGAGCTCAAGGAGGAGAGCGGCCGAGACGATCTCAGCCCGATCCTCGACGTGGTCCTCGCGGCGCTCACGTTCGGCCTCTGGGGCCTCTGGGCGGCCTACCGCAACGCGCGGATCACCCACGAGCTCCTCGAAGATCTCGGCGAGAAGCACACCGATCGCTCCCTCGCGGTGGCGGCCTTCGGGGCGGCCTCGTTCTTCACCGGGTGGGCGTGGCTGGTCTCGATGGCGCTCCTGCAGGACGACTACAACCGCCTCGCGGAGAGCTTCGCCGAGGCCGACCGCCTCACCCCGGCGGTCCGCTATGAACCGACGAGGCCGGTCGAGGCCCGCGTCGAGGTCGAGCCGAGCGGCTCGCACGAGGAGCCCTCGAGCCCGCCCGTCTTCGTTTCGAAGGCGCCCGCGCCCATCGTCTTCTGATCGGCTGATCAGAGGAAGCAGCGACCCATCCCGCGATAGGTGGGCTCGCGCGCGACGATCTCTCCGCCCCGCACGAGGAGATAGGTGTCGAAGCGCTCCGCGAGCTCGCCCGCCTTCGCATGCCGGAACACGATCGGATCGCCGATCGCGATCGGAGGCGCGCCGGGCGGGACGAGGAGCGGCGTCTGCACCTCGCCCGCGCCCTCCATGCTCACGTAGCGCAGCCCCTCGGGCCGATGCGGGAGCGGGAGCCGATCCCAGCCGGGCTCGCCGGAGGCGACGTAGCCGCCGCCGAGGCAGGTCACGACGCCGCGCTCGGGGATGCGGCAGACCTCGAGCGCGAAGAACGCCGCCGGCTCGAGCACGTTGCCCTCGTAGTAATCGAAGAGGTGCGGGCACACGAAGCCGGAGCCCGCGGTGACCTCGGTGACCCATGGCTCCTCGATCGTGGTGCGCAGGCTGCCGGTGCCGCCGCCGTTGACGATCGCGGGCTCGATGCCCTCGCGTCGCAGCGCCGCCACCGCCTCGCGCCGGAGCTCGGCCACCCGCGGGATCGAGAGCCGCTTGATCGCGCGCCGCGCCGGGTTGAGCGCGCGGCTGAAGGGGTTGTCGTCCGTGAGGCCCGCCACGTGCGCCTCGTAGCCCATCAGGCCGACCACTCTCACACCCTCGATCCGCTCGGCGCCGCGCGCGAGCCGCGCCACGTCCCCGGCGCCGCGAACCGAGCTGCGCAAGACGCCGAGGTGCACGCGCCCGGAGAGCGCGCGGTAGGCGACGTCGAGATCGATCACCACCTCGAGCGTCGTGCCCGCCTCCCGCGCCGCGCGCCCGTAGGCCTCGAGGTGCGCGACATCATCCGCGACGAGCCGCAGCGTCGCGCCGCGCGCGACCCGGGCGGAGAGCTCGGCGAGCCCGCGCGCCCCGACGCTCGGGTACGCGACGAGGAGATCGTCGAAGCCCTCGTCAGAGAGGAAGCACGCCTCCTCGAGCGTGAAGCACATCAGCCCCTCGAAGCCGCCGCCCTCCATGATCCGGCGCAGGAGCCCCACGTGGCGCACCGACTTCGAGGCCACGCGGAGCGTCTTGCCGCTCCCCTCGATCGCGCGCGCGATCCGCGCGACGTTCCGATCGAGCGCGTCGAGGTCGACGATCGCGCTCGGCAGCCGCTCCCCACGCAGCGCTCGCGCGAAGGCGTCCCAGCTGAGAGGCAGAGCCCCCCCGCTCCCTCCGCGCCTGGTCACAGGTGCCGACATCGTGCCGCTCGCTCCGAGCCGAGCATCGCACGCAGCGCGGTTGCACGCACCGGCGACCCGCGGTCATGCTGCGCGCCTCGAACGTTCCGAAAGCACACGAAGGAGATCACACGATGGTTCAGCCCGACACGCCCGCTCCGCCCGCGAACGTCTCCGTCCCGGGTGAAGGCCAGCTCTACGCGCGCTTCAAGACGAGCATGGGCGACATGGTCGCCAAGCTCTTCGAGGCGGAGGCGCCGCGCACCGTCGCGAACTTCGTCGCGCTCGCGACGGGCAACGTCGAGTGGAAGGACAACAAGACCGGGCAGAAGACCACGCGGCCGCTCTACTCCGGCACCATCTTCCACCGCGTCATCGAGGACTTCATGATCCAGGGCGGCGATCCCGAGGGCAGCGGCCGAGGCGGCCCCGGCTACAAGTGGGGCGACGAGATCAACCCGAGCCTCCGCCACACCAAGCCCGGCATCCTGTCGATGGCCAACGCGGGCCCGAACACCAACGGCTCGCAGTTCTTCATCACGGAGAAGGCGACGCCCTGGCTCGACGGCAAGCACGCGGTCTTCGGCGAGGTGGTGCAGAACGCCGAGCTCATCCCGCAGATCACCCGCGTCGATCGCGATCACAACGATCGCCCGCGCACCGAGATCGTGCTGCACCAGGTCGAGGTCTTCCGGCAGTGAGCGAGCCGCTCCCCTCCCGCCGGCGCGGATCGTTCGCGCTTGGGAGGGGAGCCGCTGCGATCTCATGGGTCGCTCCGCTGCGTGACGGCATCGCGACACCGGCGAACGGCAGCAGGCGTTGGCCTACCGTCACTTCGCTGCGCTCCTTGATCACGTTGGTGATCGTCCTCGCGCTCGCGGGGCTCGGCTGCGGCATGCCGGGGAGCGAGCTCCTCCTGCCGCCGCGCCCGCTCCGGCGCGCCGACGCGATCGTGGTCCTCGGCAATCGTCCGCCGACCGACGCCGAGGGTCGGATCACGCCCGAGCTCGAGCGCCGGATGCGCCGCGGGGTCGAGCTCTTCGAGCGCGGGCTCGCGCCGCGGCTCGTACTCACCGGCGGCGAGAGCCGAGGCGTCGTCGAGGCGGACGTGATGGCGCGCTACGCCGAGGCGCGCGGCGTGCCGGCGAGCGCGATCCTTCGAGAGCGCCGCGCCTCCGACACGGCCGAGAACGCCGGCTTCAGCGTGCGCGCGCTCTGCGAGGGTCGCCCGAGCTGCGCGCCGCGCGTCATCGTGGTCAGCTCGCCACATCACCTCCGCCGCGCCGTGGCGCTCTTCCGCTGCGCGGGCGCGCGTGTGCAGCACGCCGCGAGCGAGCTGCCCGAGGATCGCGGCGCGCAGATCGCGGCGGCCGCCTACGAGTACGCCGTCGGCCTCGCGTACATCGTGGACGACGCCTGCGCGCGCGCGGCTACTGCAGCACGTAGGTGACGGGCAGCGGCAGCTCTTGCTCGTCGTCCCACGGGATCTCGCGCGGGGGCGCCGGCATCGAGCCGAGCCCTTGCACCGACGCCAGCGCGGCGCGATCGAGCAGCGCGTGGCCGCACGAGCGCGAGAGGCGCACCGCGAGCACGCGGCCGTCGGACGCCAGCCGGATGCGCAGCATGACCACCCCCTGGAGCTGCTCCCGGCGGGCGGCCAGCGGATACTCGATGCGCCCGTCGAGGTAGCGCGAGAGCGTGCCCGTGATGTAGCCCGCGAGCAGGCGCCGCAGCTGCGCACGCGAGATGCCGGGCTCGGACGGCGCCGCGTCGACGACCGGGGCCGGGCC
>JAEZBP010000614.1 GCA_023427125.1 Pseudomonadota bacterium
GAGGCGGGAGGGACCGTCCGCGTCGCGTTCGTCGATCGCCACGGCCAAGTCAGCCCCCTCTCCGAGCCGCGGCCGATCGAATAGCCGCTGCTACACTGATCGCATGCACACCACGCCGCCCGAGCGCGAGGAGACGCGGCGCTTCACCGTCGACGAGGTGTTGAAGATGGTCGAGGTGGGCATCCTGCGCGAGGACGAGCCGCTCGAGCTGATCGGAGGGAGGCTCATCGTGGTACCGCCCCAAGGGCCCGAGCACGCCGTGGCCAACACCGATCTGCGAGATCGTCTGCTCGTCGTCTACCGCGACCTCGGGCACGTGCGTGAGGAGAAGCCCCTCCGCGTCTCGGACACGAGTCTCCCCGAGCCTGATCTCGCGGTCGTGCGAGGTGCGGTGCGCGACTACGCGAAGACCCACCCGCAAGGCCCCCAGGCGATCTTGGTCATCGAGACCGCGATGACGTCACAGCGCGCCGATCACCAGAAGGCTGCCGAGTACGCGCGCGGTGGCGTCCCGGTGTATTGGCTCGTCGATCTCGCGGCTCGTCGCCTCGAGGTGCACACGGAGCCCCAGCCGGACGGCCGCTATCGGCTGGTGGGCGTGCTCGGCGAGGACGACGAGGTCGAGCTGCCCGAGACGGACGTGCGCTGGCACGTCGGCTCGCTCTTCCTCTGATTTACTCCTCCGGCGTCATCGGGCCGAGCCCGCCATAGCTCTCACGCTGCTCGATCGTGAGCCGGCGCGTCCCTGCGATCTCGCCGAAGAGCGTGGCGCCCTCGGTGGCGACGCGCTCGTACTCGCCGGTCCGATCCACACGATAGAGGCCGAAGCGCGGGTGATAGCCCTCCGCCCACTCGAAGTTGTCCATCAGCGTCCAATGGTAATACCCGCGGACGTCGGCCCCCGCGCGACGCGCGAAGTGGATCTGCTCGAGCGTCCTCGCGACGTGCTCGGCGCGGCGGCGGCCGACCTCCGTCGCGATGCCCGCCTCGGTCACCGTCAGCGGCAGATCCGCGTAGCGCTCGTGGTACTCCATCAAGATGTCGTAGAGGCCCGGGGCCCAATATTCGTAGCCCATCGCCGGCACGTAGTGGGTCGGATCCTGCGGGGGGATGCACGCTCCTTGATCGAGCGGCCCGAAGCACGGCGTCGCGTCGATGCCGGGCAAGATCGCTGGGCGCGCGGTGACGCCGGCGCGGAAGTAGTATTGAATGCCGAGCCAGTCGAGCGTATCCGCCCACTCCGGGTGGCTCTCCTCGCCCTCGCCGTCGAGATCGGCGTCGAACATGCCGGTGCGCACCGCGTCGGCGAAGAGGAAGTGGTAGATGTAGCGGACGCGGGCGGCCGCCGCGACGTCCTCGGGGTGGCTGCTCGGGCGCCCCCTCCGCGCCGGCACCCAGTCGCCGACCGAGAGCGTCAGGCCGACCTCCGCCGCGACGCCATCCCCGTCGGCGTCCAGCGTGTCGCAGCGGTGGAGCGCCTCGTAGATCGCGGCGTGCGCGGCGATGAAGTCGCGCACCACCTCGATGAACGCCGGCAAATCGGAGAGCAGGAGTGAGCGGCCGGGCGGAAAGACCGCGGTGCCGTACGACGCGAACATGTAGTTGACCGGCTCGTTCAACGTGGCCCACTCGTCGACGAGCCCCCCGTACTCCTCGCCCAAGCGGCAGGCGTGCTCGCGCAGCTCCTCGATGATCAGCGGCCCACCCTCCGGGTGGCCATACCCGCAGAGGTGCGCGTCGGTGGGACCATCCGCGCAGTCGTCGCCCGCCGCGACCCGGCGCGGATCATCGACCCACACCGGGTTCGAGAAGTGGTGCACCGTGATCATCGGCCGGATGCCCGCGGTGGCGAGCGCCTCGAGCAGCGCGCGGTAGTGCTCGATCGCCTCCTCGGAGATCACGTCGCGCTGCGGCTCGACCCGCGCCCACTCCACGCTGAAGCGCGAGGAGTCGACGTTCAGCGCGCTCATCAATGCCACATCCTCGACCGCTCGCGTGTAGCCGCGCACCGCGTCGCCGACGAACGTGCCCTTGCCGAGCCCCTCCGGCGCGGGGGCGCCCCAGGCGTACCAGTCGTTCGAGGTGTTCATGTCCTCGATCTGCGTGGCCGCCGACGCGACGCCGAAGCGGAAGCTGCTCGCGCCCGAGGGCTGCGAGATCGATCCCATCGGCGGAAAGACGACCTCCTCGATCGGGCCCGAGTCCGGGTACGGGCGCCCGGCGTCGGCTCCCCCGTCGGTCCCCCCATCGAGCCCCGCGTCCGAGGCGCTCGGTCCATCACAGGCGAAGGCGAAGAGGGCTGAAAAGAGGGCAACGAGGGTGCGGCGCATCGCGCGCATCATAATGCTCCTCGGGATGGATCCCAGAGACGAGCGCAACCGAGCGGCGATCATCGAGGGCGAGCTCTTGGCGCGCGGGCTCGCGGCGGTCGTCGATCCCGGCTCGAGCGCCGACACCGCCGCGTGGGCGGCCTGCGATCTCGCGGCGATGGTGGAGGGCTGCTTCGGCACCACGCTCGAGCCGTGGTCGCTCGGGACCTCCGAGGGCATGCGCTGGCTCGATCGGCTGGCCGAGAGCTACGAGGCGCCCGACCCGGCGCTCGATCGAGGCTTCCTTCGCTACCTCTGGCTGCTCGACGAGGGCGAGCGCGCCGGCACGCTCGCCCTCCCCCACTCCGCGGTCGGACACCTCGATCTGCCGCTCTGGTCGCTCTACGTGCACCCGTCGCGACGCGGACGCGGCGTCGCGGGGCGAGCTCTGCGCGCAGCCCACGTCGCGGCGCGTGAGGTCGGCATGCGCGGCGCGGTGCTCGAGACCCACTGGGTCTGGCAGCGAAGCGTCCGCTTCTACCTCGCGCAGGGCATGTGGGTGGTGGGGTGGAAGCGCGCGCTCGCGTTCTCGTGGCTGGACGAGCTGCCGCCCTACACGATCGAGGGGGGCGACCGGCAGCTCACGCTCCTCATCGAGCTCGACGGCGCGCGCGTGCCCTGGCTCGAGGCGACGCGCGACGGCACGCGCCTCGTCATCGAGCCGCGCCTCGAGCCGGACGCGGCGAGCGCGCTCGCTCGCGCCGAGCCCTACGCACACGCCACGCTGGCCCTCGCGCTCGCCATCCGCGGCTGGCCGCTCGTCCGCTCCGACGCGCACTGGGAGCGCCGCTACGAGAGCGCGGACCTCGGCCAGGTCGAGGGCCTCGCGATGAAGATCCAGGTCTTCGAGGCGCTCTCTCGCTACTGGGGCTGGGACGTGAGCACCCCCCGCATCCCCGGCCTCGCCTACCCGCCCCTCGGCGAGCTGGAGTAGCCGCGCTCAACGCAGCGTGAAGGTCACCGGCGCGCAGCGCAGGCCGATCTGATCGATGCGCGTCCCATCGCGACCGTAGAGGCCCACGGCCACACGACCCGCCGGGCAGCGATAGCTGAAGGCCGAGCCGCCGGTGCCGCCGCGGCTCGGGCTCGTGCTGGTCTCGGTGACGGTCGCGGTAAAGCTGCTCCCGCTGCGCGTGAGGCGGACGGTGCCGCAGACGAAGCTCAGGCGATCCACCTCGCTGCCCGATCGGCCCTCGATGCCGATGATGACCTCGTGAGCCGCGCACGCGTCGCTGAACGGCGTTCCGCCGGTGCCGCCCTGCGCCGCGAGGGTCGTGGATGCGCCGGTCGCCAGCGTGTAGGTGTGCTCGGGGCTCGTCGTCGTGTTGGCCGAGAGCGACAGCGCGCGACACACGCCGGCGACCTGATCGAGCCTGGAAGCCGCCCTGCCGTTGATCCCGCCGAGCGCCGCGCCGCTCGCGCAGTCCGTCGTGAACGCCGCGCCTCCGCTGCCTCCGTAGGTCGAGCCGGTCGTCGCCGCGCCGCGCCCGAGCGAGCTCGGGCAGCCTTCGTCGACGGTTCCATCGCAGTCGTCGTCAACGCCGTTGCAGAGCTCGGAGGAGCCGGCGCACCCGCACGAGGCGGTGCCGAGGTTGCAGACGCGCCCGTCGGCGCCGCAGCTCCTCCCCGCGCAGTCGCTGTCCGCGCAGTCGATCACGCCATCGCAGTCGTCGTCCACGCCGCCCGAGCACGCCGTCTCGACGGAGCCTCCGGGGCAGCCGCACGCGAGGCTCGCGCATCGCCGCCCGTTGGCGCCGCAGCCCATCCCGTTGCAGTCGGGGTCGGCGCAGTCGGCGAGCCCGTCGCAGTCGTTGTCGGCCCCGTCGGTGCACACCTCGACGCTCCCCGTCGGGCACACGCACGCGCCGCCGTCGCAGACGCGCCCGTTGATGCCGCACGGCATCGTGTTGCAGCTCGTGTCCGTGCAGTCGATCAGGCCGTCGCAGTCGTTGTCCTCGCCGTCCGCGCAGAGCGTCTCGGTCCCGCCGTCCTCGTCGGCGACTCCGTCGCAGTCGTCGTCGACGCCGTTGCACGAGTCCGGCTGATCGGGGTGCACGGTGTCGTCACCGTCGTCGCAGTCGGTCCCGAGGCAGCCGACGCCCGCGCCGTAGCCGTCGCCGTCCTCGTCCACGCAGCAGGGCCCGCCGACCGGCTCGCAGACGGTGTCCGGCACGCCGGCCGCGACGTCGTCGACGCAGTTGAAGAGGCGCGGGCACGTCGGCACGTCGGGCACGCATGAAGGCACGCACGCGCGCCCGCCCACCGTCAGCGCGGCGCACCAGTGGCCGCGCGCGCAGTCCGCGTGCGTCGTGCACGCGCTGCAGATCGCGCCGCTCCCGCGGCCCGCGTCGGCGCCCCCGTCCACCGCGAGCCAGCCCGCGTCGTCGGGGCCGGGGCCAGCGTCGTGCATCGCGCCGCCGTCACGATCGCGAGCGCCCGCGTCCATCGATCCCCCAGCGTCGACCTGCGCCGGATGGTTGGCCGCACACCCGCCCAAGAGGAGCGCGATGGCCGAGAGACGAACGAGCCACCACGCCACTGCTTCACCCCGCATCGGCGACCTCCACATCCGAGCGATGATGACACAGCTCGCGGGGCGACCGCGCGGGCAGGCTCAGAGGATGTCGAGCAGCTGCGAGAGCTCGCGGGCGGCGTGGGCGTCGCCCTTGGCGCGCGCCTGCTCGATCCCCCGCTCGCACCACGTGCGCGCGTCGTCCTCGCGATCGAGCTCCTGCGCCACCTGCGCGGCCATCAGGTAGGTCGGCACGTAGTCGGGGGAGCGATCACGGAGCTCGCCGAAGGCGGCGAGCGCGTCCTCGAGGCGGCCGAGCGAGCGCAGCTCCATGGCGCGCGCGTAGTGATGGAAGGGATCGGTCGATCCCTTGGCGATCATCGCCTCGATCATCCGAAGGCGCGCCTCGCTCACGCCCCGCCCTCGAGCACGCCGAGGTAGGGCAGGTTGCGATAGCGCTCGTCGAAGTCGAGCCCGTAGCCGACCACGAAGACGTCGTCGATCGTGAAGCCCAGGTAATGGATGTCGACCGGCACGCGCGTGCGCGCGGGCTTGTGCAGCAGCGAGGCGAGCTTCAGCGAGCGGGGCCGGCGCGTCTCGAGGTTGTCGAGCATGTAGCCCATGGTCAGGCCGGTATCGACGATGTCCTCGACGATGATCACGTCCTTGCCCTCGATCGGCTTGGTCAGATCGAGCGTGATCTGCACGACGCCGCTCGACTCGGTGCCCTCGTAGCTGCGGCAGCCGAAGAAGTCGACGCTCAGCGGCAGGTCGATCGCGCGCGCCAGATCGGCGGCGAAGACGAAGCTGCCCTTGAGGACCGGCACGAGCACGATCTCGCCGCCGCGATAGTCCTCGGTGATCTTGGCGCCGAGCTCGCGCACTCGCGCGTCGATGGTCTCGCGATCGATGAGGGTCCGGGCGTTCTTCATGGCGCCGGCCGGCGGCGCTGTTCGGG
>JAEZBP010000642.1 GCA_023427125.1 Pseudomonadota bacterium
CGCACGCCCGAAGCACAGCGAGGAGCGTAGTTTCCCTACGTGACGAGCGAGCATCGGACGTACGGCCAATGCTTCCGGCGAGATGCGGTGTGACACGGCGCCCTCGTGAATAATCCGGGCTAGTGACCCCCGGGTCGTGACCGCGCGCGTCGGCGCGGCGGTGACCGGGAGATCATGCAGAGCCGCCTGCTCGCCACGCTCGAGAAGCTCTTCAGCCTCCCGGCGGCGAACCTGCAGGTCTCGCTGGCGCACGCGGCGGACCTCGTCTCCGAGGCGCTGCGCGCCGACAAGCTCGACGCGTTCCTCTACGATCCCGCGCGCGACACCCTCGTCGCGATCGGCGCCAGCAGCCAGCCGCTCTCTGCGCTCCAGCGCCGCCACGGGCTCGACGTGCTGCCGGTGGCGAACGGAGGTCGCACGGTGAGGGCGTTCCAGACCGGCGAGACCTTCGTCACGGGGCGGCTCGACGAGGATCGAGAGGAGGTGCGCGGGATCCGCGAGGTGCTCGAGGTGCGCTCGGTGATCGCCGTCCCGATCACGATCGGCGAAGAGCGCCGCGGGGTCCTGCTCGCGAGCTCCCGCCAGCGCGACTTCTTCGACGACGACGACGTTCGCGTGGCGGAGATCCTCGCGCGCTGGGTCGGCGTCATCGCGCACCGGGCGGAGCTGGTCGAGCAGATCGCGAGCAACGCGCTCGAGCAAGGAAGGCGCGCGGTGGCCGACGAGCTCGTCACCGTCCTCGCGCACGACCTGCGCAATCACCTGAGCCCGCTCGCGATGCGCCTCGAGCTCCTCCGGATGCGCGCCGAGCGGGACGGCCGCACGGCCGAGCTCGGCGATCTGCGGGCCGCGATCCGCTCGATGGCGCGCCTGAGCGCGCTCGTCGCGGACATCCTCGACGTGGCCCGCATCGATCAAGGGTTGTTCCGGCTCGAGCTCGAGCGGGTGAACCTCTCGTCGCTGGTGCGCGACGCGGCCAGCGTCCTCGGGTCGGAGCAGCACGTGGTGCAGGTGCGCGCGCCCGAAGACGTCGTGGTGCCCGCGGACCCGGCGCGCCTGCGGCAGTGCGTCGAGAACCTCGTCTCGAACGCGATCGCCCACTCGCCGAGCTCGGCGCCGGTGCTCGTCAACGTCGGTCGCGCGCGCCACGAGTCCGGGACCTTCGCGTTCGTCGACGTGATCGATGAGGGACCGGGCGTGCCGCCGGAGATGCTCCCGCGCA
Source organism: Pseudomonadota bacterium (assembly GCA_023427125.1). Classification (GTDB taxonomy): domain Bacteria; phylum Myxococcota_A; class Polyangia; order Polyangiales; family Sandaracinaceae; genus JAEZBP01. The sequence goes on from JAEZBP010000642.1 coordinate 1,223, forward strand.
TGTTCCAGCGCTTCGTCACCGGCGAGCGCCAGCGGGGCGGGCTCGGGCTCGGGCTCTACCTCGCCAAGCGCATCGCCGTCGGCCACGGCGGTGATCTGACGGTGGACTCGCCCCCCGGCCGAGGCGCGCGCTTCTCACTGCGCTTGCCCTCTTCGCCTTGAGCTGGCTGGCGGGTCGCCGGCTCGGCGCTTCCGCGGGCGTGGCACATGCGGCGGTGCGCCGCGCGTTGGCTCGTGCTCGGCGGGGGCTTCCTTCGGACGAGATGGAGCTCTCCGGGAAGGTCGTGGTCATCACCGGCGCGTCGAGCGGGCTCGGCCGCGAGGCCGCGGTTCAATTCGCCTCGCGCGGCTGCGAGGTCGTCCTCGCCGCGCGCGATCGCGAGCACCTCGAAGAGACCGCGCGCTCTTGCCGCCAGGCGGGAGGCCGCGCGCACGTCGTGGTCACCGACGTCACGAGCGAGGCGGACGTGGGCGCGCTGGTGGCCGCGGCGCTCCACGATCACGGCGGGATCGACGTCTGGGTCAACAACGCCGCGGTGACCGTCTTCGCCTCGCTCGAGGACGGATCCTTCGAGCCGCACCGGCAGGTGATCGAGACGAACCTCGTCGGCGCGATGCTCTGCGCGCGCGCGGTGGTCCCAGTCTTCCGCCGGCAGAAGCGCGGCGTGCTCATCAACGTCTCGTCGATCCTCGGCAAGGTCGGCCAGCCCTTCGTGCCCTCCTACGTCGTCAGCAAGTTCGCGCTGCGCGGCCTCTCCGAGGCCCTGCGCGCCGAGCTCGCCGACGAGCCCGACATCCACGTCTCGACCATCTTCCCCTACGCCATCGACACTCCGCACTTCCAAGCGGCGGCCAACGAGGTCGGGCAGCTACCGGTCGCGATGCCGCCGATGCAGTCGCCCGAGAAGGTGGCGCGCGCGATCGTGAGGCTGGCCGAGCACCCCCGCCGCGAGGTCCACGTCCCGCGCATCATGACGCTCGGCCTCGCGCTCCACGCGATCGCCCCGAGCACGACCGAGCAGCTCCTCCTGCACGGCCTGCGCAGGTGGCACTTCGCGCCGACGCCGGCGCCCGATCCCGAGGGCAGCCTGTATCGTCCCTCGCCCGAGGCGGGCGAGGTGCACGCCGAGCGAGGGCCGCGCGTCGGCACGCTCGGCTTCGCCCTCTGGTCGACCCGCGAGCTCGCGAAGATCACGGCGCAGCGCCTTCGCCGCCGGGTCCTGCGGAGAGCCGCGTGAGCTCGCGCGCGCGCCGCGACGTCATCGTCGTCGGCGCAGGTC
>JAEZBP010000651.1 GCA_023427125.1 Pseudomonadota bacterium
CCGCGCGCCCCCCCCCCGCCTCTCCCCCCGGGCCCCCCGCCGCTGGACCCGTTCGGAGGGCGAGCCTGGGACCTGCGCCTCGGCGGCAGTGGAGCTGGCCGCAGTGTGGCCCCCTTGTGGTCTGCGCCGAGGCGTTCCATCATCCCGCGGTTCCCGCTCGAAAGGCGAAGGGCACGAGCCCTTCCAGCAGGAGGTAGAAAGCCATCTCGCGTCCCCGCTTCGATCCGCGTCGCGCCCAGTTCTCGGGCCCCCGCACCAACGATCGCATCCGTGTCCCCGAGGTTCGTGTCATCGGCGCCGAAGGCGAGATGCTCGGCATCATGTCGACGCTCGACGCGAAGAAGCTCGCCCGGGAGAAGCACCTCGACCTCGTCGAAGTCAATCCGAAGGCCACCCCGCCCGTGTGCAAGGTGATGGACTTCGGGAAGTACAAGTACGAGGAGAAGAAGAAAAAGCAGCAGGCCAAGCGCGGCCAGGTCCTCGTCGAGCTCAAGGAGGTCAAGCTCCGTCCGAAGACCGACGAGCACGACCTCGACGTGAAGATCAAGCACGCGCGCCGCTTCCTCGAGGAGGGCAACAAGGTGAAGGTCACGTGCCGCTTCCGCGGTCGCGAGATCACGCACCCCGAGACGGCGGTCCGCCAGCTCGACGAGTTCGCGCGCGCCTGCCTCGATATCGGGATCGTCGAGCAGCCGCCGCGGATGGAGGCGCGCACGATGACCTGCATCATCGCGCCCAAGCAGGAGATCCGCGCCCGCGTCGCGGCCCAGGCCGCCCACGCCGCGCGCGAGGCCATCCGCCCCGCGAAGGCCTCGGCCGCCGCCGAGGAGACCCAGTCCGAGACCGATTGAGGGCCGGAAACGGCCTTGACTCCGTCGAGGGCGCCTCCTAGAACACGCCACCCCGCGCGGGGCCGCGTGCGCGCTGGCCTTCGTGCTCGCCGGTCCGGGTCTCTCCGAGCCGGTTCTCAAGGGAGCAAGTCGAACGATGCCGAAGATGAAGACCCATAGCGGCGCGAAGAAGCGCATGCGGCTCTCGGGCTCGGGCAAGGTCCGCCGTGGCAAGGCGGGCAAGAGCCACATGATGACCGGCAAGAACAAGCGCCGGCTTCGCCGCCTCCGCAAGAACGACATGGTCCACTCGACGAACGAGAAGAACGCCAAGCGTCTCCTCGGCTGCGGAGGGAGCTGAGCCATGCCCCGCGCAAAACGTGGATTCAAGGCGCGCCGCCGCCGCAACCGAGCGCTCAAGCACGCGAAGGGCTACTACGCCGCGCGCAGCCGTATCTACACCGACGCCGTCGAGCAGGTGCGCCACGCCTGGCGCGACGCGTGGCGCCACCGCCGCGCGAAGAAGCGTGACTTCCGCAAGCTGTGGATCATCCGCATCAACGCGGCCTCGCGGGATCTCGGGCTGAGCTACAGCAAGCTGATGCACCGCCTGCGGGTCGCGGAGATCGGGCTCGACCGCAAGGTCCTCGCCGATCTGGCGCTCAAGGATCCGGGCGGCTTCAAGGCCGTGGTCGACGCGGCCGGCTGAGCACGCCTCTTCTTCCCTCGATGTGAGAGCTGATGCCCGCCGCGGCCGGACCGTGGCGGGCATCTTTCGTTTGGGTTCTCGGAGACGACATGACGGACATCGACGCGGACGCCGAGCTCGAGGGAGCCATCGCCGAGGCGGAGCAAGCCTCTCGGGGTCTCTTCGATCGCGTGCTGGAGGTTGAGCTCACCGATGGAGCGTCGCTCGCGGCGCGCCTCGCCGCGCGCCCGGCGGACGCCCGCAGCATCGAGGCCGAGCTGCGGCGCAAGAACGCCCAGCTCGTCGGCCCGAGCGGCCTGTTGACCGAGAAGCTGCGGCTCATCCCCAAGGTGTCGAAGGACCGGCGCCGCGAGCTCGGCCAGCGCGCCAACGCGGTGAAGCAGGCGATCGAGGCGGGGCTCGAGGATGCCCTCGCGCTGCTCGCGCGCGCCGAGCGCGAGGCCGAGCTGACCGGACCCGCCATCGACCCCACGCTGCCGGGGCGCGGGGTGCGCCGGGGCCGCCTCCACCCGCTCACCCGCACGATGCACGAGGTGCTCGACGTCTTCGTCGCGCTCGGCTTCGACGTCGAGGAGGCGCCCGAGATCGATCTCGCTGCGCACAACTTCGACATGCTCGGCTTCCCGCCCGATCACCCGGCGACGGACATGCAGGACAGCTTCTTCGTCCGGCGTGATCCCGACGTCGTCCTGCGCACGCACACGACGACCATCCAGGTCCACCAGATGCGCACCCGCAAGCCGCCTCTCGCGGTGGTCTGCCCGGGCGCGGTCTACCGGCGCGACGACGACGCGACGCACTCGCCGATGTTCGCGTAGATCGACGGCTTCGCGGTCGACGAGGGGCTCACCCTCGCGCACCTGAAGGGCGTGCTCACCGCCTTCATCCAGCGGCTCTTCGGCGACGAGGTGCCCACGCGCCTTCGCCCGAGCTACTTCCCCTTCGTCGAGCCCGGCGCGGAGCTCGACATGGGCTGCGTGTTCTGCAAGCCGTGGCAGCCCGGCAACGAGGAGAAGACCCGCGCCTGCCGCGTGTGCAAGAGCACCGGATGGATGGAGATCCTCGGCTGCGGGATGATCCACCCGGTCGTCTTCGAGCGCTGCGGCGTCGACGCGAGCCGCTACACCGGCTTCGCGTTCGGCATGGGCATCGACCGGATCTCGATGCTGCGCCACGGCATCGGGAACATCCGGCTGATCTACGAGAACGACGCGCGCTTCCTGGGCTCGCTCTGAGCGCTGTGAGAACGACAGGGTGAGATCGAGACGATGAAGGCTTCGTATCGCTGGTTGACCGAGCTCTCCGGGGTGGACGCGCCGCCCGCCGACGTCGCCGAGCGCCTCACGCGCGCCGGCCTCGAGGTGGAGGAGGTGACCCGCTTCGGGCAGGGGCTCGAGCGCGTGGTGGTCGCCGAGGTGCGCGCGGTAGAGCGCGTGCCCGACAAGGACAAGCTCAGCTTGGTCACCGTCTTCGACGGCGCGAGCGAGCGCAAGGTGATCTGCGGCGCGCCGAACGTGCCCGGGCCGGGAGGGCGGGTCGCGCTGGCCTTGCCGGGCGCGGTGCTCCCGGGAGGGATGGAGATCAAGGAGCGCGCCGTCGGCGGCGTGAGCTCGGCGGGCATGCTGTGCAGCGAGCGTGAGCTCGCGATCGGCTCGGCCGAGTCGGGCATCCTGGTGCTCGGCGGCGCCGACCGAGGCCGGCCTGGCCACTCTCTCGTCGAGGCGCTCGAGCTCGAGGACTCGGTCTTCGACATCAGCCTCACGCCCAACCGGCCCGACTGCCTCGGTCACGTGGGCCTCGCGCGCGAGGTCGCCATCGCGTTCGGCGTGGGCTTCCCCATGCCGAGCCCCGGCGTCCCGTCGCGGGTCTTGTCGCGCGCCGAGGGCGAGACGCCGCCCGACTGCTTCGCGCTCGTCGACGGCGCGCCGGTCGACACGCTGACCCTCGTCGATCCCACCCCGGGCGTGCCGAGCCGCGTCCCGATCCGCATCGACGCGCCCGATCGCTGCCCGCGCTACGCCGGTGGCGTGCTGCACGGCGTGAAGGTGGGCCCCTCGCCCTTCTGGCTGCGCTATCGGCTGCACGTCCTCGGCGTCCGCTCGATCGACTCCGTCGTCGACGCGACGAACCTCGTCCTCTACGAGCTCGGCCACCCGATCCACGCCTTCGATCTCGCGCGCCTGCGCGGGCCGGAGATCGTCGTGCGCCAGGCCCGAGAGGGCGAGCGGATGCACACGCTCGACGGACAAGAGCGCACGCTCAGCGCCGACGATCTGCTGATCTGTGACGGGGGAGGCCCGGTCGCGATCGCCGGCGTCATGGGCGGGCAGGACAGCGAGATCCGCGGCGACACCACCTCGGTGCTGATCGAGGTCGCGTACTTCGATCCGCGCTCGGTGCGGCGCACCAGCCGCCGCCTCGGACTCCACACCGACTCGAGCCACCGCTTCGAGCGCGGGGTGGATCCGAACGGCGTCGAGTGGGCGATGCGCCGCGCGACCTCCCTCATCGCCTCGCTCGCCGGCGGCGCGGCGGCGCCGGTCGCGCGCGACGTGTACCCGAAGCGCATCGAGCCGACCCGCATCGAGCTCTCGCCCCCGCACGTGGCGCGCCTGCTCGGCGTCGCGATCCCGGAGGGCCAGGTGCGCTCGGCGCTCGAGGCGATCGGCTGCACGATCGCGCCGGCGGAGGAGACGGGCTGGCGGGTGTCGGCGCCGACGTGGCGGCCGGATCTCGGGCGTCCTGAGGATCTGATCGAGGAGGTCGCGCGCATCGCGGGCTACGACGCGATCCCGAGCGCGCTGCCCCGCTTGCTGCCTTCGGGGCGCGGCGTGGCGAGGCGGCCGAAGCTCGCGCGGCGCCTGCGTGAGGCCGCAGCCGATCTCGGCCTGCTCGAGGCGATCAACTTCGCGTTCGTCGCGCCGGCCGATCTCGAGCGCGCGCGGGTGAGCACCGACGCCATCCCGCTCGTCAACCCGCTCTCCGAGGAGCGCGCGGTGATGCGCACCTCGCTCCTGCCGGGCCTCCTCGAGGCCGTGGCGCGGGCCCGCCGGCACCAGGCGCGCACCGTCGCGCTCTTCGAGGTCGCGCGCACCTACCGGCGCGTGCCGGGCGCGGCGCTCCCCGAGGAGCCGCTCGAGCTCGCGGTCATCCTCGCCGGCCCTCGCGCCGAGCAGATCGGGGAGGCGGGCGAGCACGACTTCTACGACGGTAAGGGGATCCTCGAGTCGATCGTGCAGGGCGCGCTCGGCGTGGCCATCGAGTGCGCGCTCGACGACGCGGCCGCGCCCTACCTCCACCCCCGCCGCGCGGCGCGGGTGCGGGTGCTCGGGCAGGACGCCGGCGTGGTGGGCGAGCTCCACCCGGACGTCGCCGATGCGGCCGAGCTCGACACGCGCGTCGTCTACGGCGCGCTCTCGGTCGACGCGCTCCTCGCGGCGACGCGGGATCGCGGCCTGCCTCAGGCGGCGCCGCTCCCGCGCTTCCCGGCGGTCTCGCGCGATCTGGCCATCGTGGTCCCAGACGACGTGCTCGCCGCGCACGCGGCGGGTGTCCTGCGCGAGGCGGCGGGCGAGCTCGCCGAGGCGGTCGAGCTCTTCGACGTGTACCGCGGTGCCGGCATCTCCGAGGGCCACAAGAGCCTCGCCTTCCGCATCGTGTACCGCGACCCCGACGCGACCCTCACCGACAAGCGCGTGGATAAGGCGCACGGGGCCGTCCTGAGCGCGGCGCGAGCGCGCCTCGGCGCCTCGGTTCGCGAGTAGGCGCGCGATAGCAGGGGCTCGAAGGGCCCGCAGGCCCTTGAAATCCCTCATCTTTTGTGGTTACGATGCCCTCTCCTGGAGGGAGCATGACGAAGGCGGAGATCGTCGACAGCGTCTACGAGAAGATCGGGGGCTTCTCGAAGAAGGAGGCCGCCGAGGTCGTGGAGGCGGTCTTCGAGATGATGAAGAACGCCATCGTCGAGGAGGCCGACCGCATCGAGCAGGTCGAGCCTGACGACGACGAGTACTCGAAGGCCACCGCGATCAAGATCTCGGGCTTCGGCAACTTCGTCGTGCGCGCCAAGCCGCAGCGCACCGGGCGCAACCCGCAGACCGGCGAGCCGATCCCGATCAGCGCACGCCGCGTGCTCACCTTCAAGCCGAGCCAGGTGCTGAAGACGATCCTCAACCCGCACAAGCAGCCGGTGCGGCCGGCGCGGGCCAGCGCGCGCGCCGGCGGGCGCGACGCCGACGCGGGCTGACCCCGTGGGATCGGGTTGACGTCGCGGGCGGGGCAGGGATCCTACCCGGCCGCTCATGAGACCGCTCCCCGACAAGCTCTTCTTCCGGATCGGCGAGGTCGCCGAGATCGTCGGCGTGAAGCCGCACGTGCTCCGCTACTGGGAGTCGGAGCTCGGCTGCCTGCGCCCGATGAAGACCCGCGGGGCCCACCGCCAGTACCGGCGGCGCGACGTCGAGCTCGCGATGCTCATCAAGCAGCTCCTGCAGCACGAGGGCTACACGATCCCCGGCGCGCGCCGCCGCTTGCGCGAGCTGGGCCACGATCGCGTCGCGGCGCACCTCCCGGAGGAGGCCTCGCGCGAGGTCGAGCTGCGCGGGACGCTGCTCGGCGTGCGCGAGGTGCTGGTCGATCTGCTGCGCGGCCTCGACGCGCCATCGACGGCGCTCGCGCCCGTGACCTCCGCCGAGGCCGAGGTCGAGGCGCTCGTGCCGGTGAGCCGACGGCCCCGGCGCGAAGGTCGATGATCTGGCGCGCTTGCGCGAGCCCGAAATGCAGCTACGCTCGCGCTCCCGATTCGTCGGGGACAAAAGCTGATCGACGGGGCGTAGCGCAGCCTGGTTAGCGCACCAGACTGGGGGTCTGGGGGTCGCTGGTTCGAATCCAGTCGCCCCGATCGGAGAGAGGCCTCGGATCCCCCCAGATCCGGGGCCATTTTGTTTACAGGCCACCTCTTTCAGGCCGAATGCGTCCGCTCATCCTGCTCTCGAACGACGACGGCGTGCACGCGCGCGGTCTCACCACGCTGCGCGAGGCGCTGCTCGCCATCGCCGACGTGGTGACGGTCGCCCCAGCGTCCGAGCAGAGCGCGGGCAGCCACTCGCTCACCCTCTCGCGCCCCCTGCGGCACCGGATGGTCGAGGACGACGTGCACTCGATCGACGGCACGCCGGCCGACTGCATCTACGTGGCGCTCTACCGCGATCGCTTCCTCCCTCGGTGGCCCGATCTGGTCGTGAGCGGGATCAACCACGGCTACAACCTCGGCGCCGACACGTTCTACTCGGGCACGGTCGCCGCCGCGCGCGAGGCGGCGCTCCGGGGGATCCCGGCCATCGCCTTCTCGCTCGGCTCGGACGGCTCCTTCGTCGACGCGGCGAAGGTCGCCGCGCTCTTGACCGCGCGGATGGTCGAGGCGCCGGGCCCGCGCGAGGGCGCCCGAGGCGCGCTCCTCAACGTGAACTTCCCCCCCGCGGCCCCGTATCGCGGCGTGTGCGCGACGCGCCTCGGCCGGCGGGTGTACCTGGAGTCGGTCATGGTGCGGAGCGATCCGCGCGGCAAGGAGTACTACTGGATCGGCGGGCCCGGCGCGCATCCGCACGAGCACATCGAGGGATCGGACACCGAGGCCGTCGACCGCGGCCTCGTGTCGGTGACGCCGTTGCTCCTGGACGCGACCGACCCCAATGACTTCGGGCTCGCGGCCTGGGTTGCCGGGACCGAGCTCGCCGGGACGGAGCTCTCCGGGCAGGAGGATGGACATGAGTGACGAGCGGATCGCCTTCTTGCGCGGCTTCGTGCCCGACGTGCCCGACTTCCCGTCGCCCGGGATCGTCTTCAAGGACATCACCCCGCTGCTCGCCGAGCCCAAGGCGTTCACCACGTGTCTCGATCTCTTCGCGGAGCGCTGGGCGGGAGAGCGGGTCGACACGATCGTCGGGATCGAGTCGCGCGGCTTCATCTTCGGGGCGGCGCTCGCGGCGCGGATGACGGCGAGCTTCGTCCCCGCGCGCAAGCCGGGCAAGCTACCGCGCGAGGTGCTGCGCGTCGAGTACGACCTCGAGTACGGCAAGGACTCGCTCGAGATGCACGCCGACGCGCTGCGGCCCGGTGAGCGCGTGCTCATCCTCGACGACGTCATCGCCACCGGAGGCACGGCGGCCGCGGTGGTCGAGCTCGCGCGCAGGCAGGGCGCGGAGGTGCTCGGCTGCGGCTTCGTCATCGAGCTCGCGTTCCTCGGTGGCCGCGCGAAGCTCCTCGACGTCCCGGTGCTCTCGCTCCTGTCGTATTGAGCACCTGAACCGCTCGGCGTCGCGTGCTATAGGGCCGTTCCCGCTCCCGTAGCTCAGCTGGATAGAGCAGCGGCTTCCTAAGCCGAAGGTCGGAGGTTCGAATCCTCCCGGGGGCGCTGGCACAAGACGGAGGAGGAGGGACCATGCTCGAGATCACCGGCGTCGTCGCGCGCGAGATCCTGGACTCGCGAGGCAACCCCACGGTCGAGGTCGACGTCGAGATCGACGAGACCTTCGTCGGCACGGCGGCGGTGCCCTCGGGTGCGTCGACCGGCGAGCACGAGGCGCTCGAGCTGCGCGACGGCGACGAGCGCCGCTACCTCGGCAAGGGCGTCTCGAAGGCCGTCGAGAACATCGCCGCGCAGATCGCCCCGGAGGTGCTCGGCCGCGACGCGCTCGACCAGCACGCGATCGATCGCGCGATGATCGAGCTCGACGGCACGCCCTCGAAGTCGGCCCTCGGCGCGAACGCGATCCTCGGCGTGTCGATGGCCGTGGCCCGCGCGGCGGCGGCGGCGCTCGAGATCCCGCTCTACCGCTACCTCGGCGGCGCGCAGGCGTGCGTCCTCCCGCTGCCGCTCATGAACATCTTCAACGGCGGCGCGCACGCGGACAACGGGCTCGAGATCCAAGAGTTCATGATCGTGCCGCACGGCTTCGACTCCTTTCGGGAGGCGCTGCGGGCGGGCGTCGAGGTCTTCCACACGCTGAAGAAGGTCCTCAAGAGCCGCGGCCTCGCGACTACGGTCGGGGACGAGGGCGGCTTCGCGCCGGCGCTCGACGGCAACGAGGCCGCGCTCGCGGTGGTGCTCGAGGCCATCGAGAAGGCCGGCTACCGCCCCGGCGAGCAGATCGCGCTCGCGCTCGATTGCGCCGCGAGCGAGTTCTACGACCGCGCGGCCAAGCGCTACACGTTCGATCGTCGCAGCGTCTCGCCCGACGAGCTCGTCGGCATCTACACGAGCTGGGCGGCGAAGTACCCGCTCGTCTCGATCGAGGACGGCTGCGCGGAGGACGACTGGGACACCTGGAAGAAGCTGACCGACGCGCTCGGCGACAAGGTGCAGCTCGTCGGCGACGACCTCTTCGTGACCAACGTGACCCGCCTCTCGAGGGGCATCGAGGCCGGCATCGCCAACTCGATCCTCGTGAAGGTCAACCAGATCGGCACCGTGAGCGAGACGCTCGACGCGATCCGCCTCGGCGCCGAGCACGGCTACTCCTCGATCATCTCGCACCGCAGCGGCGAGACCTCCGACACCTTCATCGCCGATCTGGCTGTCGCCACCGGCGCCGGGCAGATCAAGACCGGCTCGGCGTCTCGCTCCGATCGCGTCGAGAAGTACAACCAGCTCCTGCGCATCGAGGAGCAGCTCGGCTCGGCGGCGCGCTTCGCGGGCAAGACCCGCCTCGCGATTCGCTAGGATCCCGCTCGAGCTACGCCGCCCGCGCTCTCCCACTCGATGCGGTAGGCGTAGAGCTCGCGCTGCTCCGACACGCCCATCTTCAAGAAGAGCGGCAGGAGGCGGTCGCGCGCCCACGCTGCGAGCGCGCTCGAGGGGGCCTTCGGCGATCCGTAGCGGCGAGAGCGCTCGACGACCCGCTCGACGCGCTCCCGCCGCGCAGCCTCGAGCTCGGGGAAGGCGCGCTCGGGATCCATGCCCGAATCGCGCAGGCAGCGCGCGAGCATCATCGCGTCCTCCATCGCGAGCGAGGCGCCCTGGCCGGCGCTCGGCGAGGTCGCGTGCGCGGCGTCGCCGATCACGCAGACCCGGCCCGCGTGCCAGCTCGGGATCGTCCGGATGTCGTGCAGCGGCCAGGGCCCGAAGACGGCGGGCGTGCTGCGTACGATGTCGCCGATCCACGTCGGGTCACCATCGTGCAGCGCGAGGATGCGCGCGCGCCGCGCCTCCGGATCGAGCGCGTGGAGCGGCTCGCGCGCGCCGCTGTTGTGGAACCACCAGATCTCTCCATCGGGCCGGCGGAACGCGCCGAAGAACGCGCGCCGGCCGAAGACCATCACGTTCCAGCCGACCGCGAGCGGCGCGTGATCGGCGCGGCCGTAGCCACCGAAGTCGAGCATGTCGAGGAACTGCGGCGCGGGCGCGTCCGGGATCGCGAGGGCGCGGGTCGCCGACCGGATGCCGTCGCAGCCGATCACCAAGTCGGCGGTCTCTTCGCTGCCGTCGTGGAAGCGCGCGGTGACCGAGCGTGGGTCACTTCGATCGAGCGCCGTGAGGCTCGCGCCGAAGCGAACCGCGACGCCCGCGTCGATCGCCGCCCCGACGAGCACCGAGTGGAGCTCGCCACGCCGCACCATCACGAGCGGCGCGCCGTAGCGCGCCTCGTCGCCGAGGCCGTCGATCATCCCGATCTGCTTGCCTCGCGCGTTCAGGAACGCGAACCCCGCCGCCGGGGTGCCGCGCGCGAGGATCGCGCGATCGGCGCCGATCTCGGCGAGCACGTTCATCCCGTTCGGCGCCACGCCGAGGAAGACCCCCTCGTCGGTCGCCGCCGCGCGCCGGGACTCGCAGATCGTCACGTCGACCCCGAGTCGGCGCAGAAAAATGCCCAGGACCGGACCGGCGATCCCGGCGCCCACGATGAGTGCTCGCATGCTCCAGCGTCTCCTCTCCCGGAGCGGTATGGAGGGCGCGATGGTTTCTCACCAGTGATGAGTCGTGATGCGTCCGTTCACTGGAGATGAATCATTTGCGGCGCTACGATCGGCCGCTCATGAACCTCTCGTCGCTCGATCTGAACCTGCTCGTCGTGCTGCACGCGGTGCTCGAGGAGGGCTCGGTGGCTCGCGCGGCGGAGCGCCTGCACGTCACCTCGCCGGCGATCAGCAACTCGCTGGCGCGGCTGCGCGCGCTGCTCGGCGATCCGCTGCTCGTCCGGAGCGGGCGCGGCCTCGTGCCGACGCCCCGCGCGAAGGAGCTCGGGCCGATCCTCGCGCGCATCGTCGAGGACGCCGAGCAGGTCGTGCACGGGCCCGGCGGCGACCCCGCCGCGACCACGCGGGAGCTCACGCTCGCGCTCGCCGACGCCGATCAGGTCGCGAGCCTGCCTCGCCTGGCCACCACGCTGGCACGCACGATGCCGCGGGCCCGCCTGCGCGTCGTCAGCGTGGACACGCTGATCTCGAGCGGCGGGCTCGAGGGCGGCGCGGTGGACGCGGCCATCGGACCGGAGGAGACGGCGTCGGGGCTGCACGCGTCGCCGCTCTACGAGGAGGACGCCGTCTTCGTCGTCCGCCGCGGGCACCCCACGGTGAAGAAGCGACTGACGCGCGAGGCGTTCAACTCCCTGCGCCACGTCGACGTGCACCTCGCGCTCGGTCGCGGCGGCGCCGGGCATCGGGTCGCCGAAGACGCGTTTGCGCGCGTCGGTCTCGCGCGCGACGTGGCCATTACCGTGCCGAGCTTCACGGCGGCGGCGATGGTCGCCGCCTCGACCGATCTCGTAGCCGGCCTGCCGCGCCGGGTCGTCGCGAGCCTCGCGAAGGTGGCCGACCTCGTGATCGTGGAGGCGCCGCTGCCGGTTTTCCGTTTCACCATGCAGCTCGTCTGGCACGAGCGGACCCACCTCGATCCGGTGGCACAGCTCTTCCGCGCGACGATCACCGAGGCCCTCGGGGCCCCGCGTCGAAAGCGCCGCGCGTGATCGCGGCGGCGCGCTTCACCTGCGCCTTCACGCGCGCGTCCCAGCGGCTGTGGACGTCGCTCGAGCGGCACGCCCAGATCAGCGCGCCGGCGTAGCCGCGCTCCTTCGCGAGCGCGATGCGGGCCTCGAGGTAGCGGTCCGGCTCCGACTCGCTCGCCCACAGCTCCGGATCGGCCCAGCGCGAGTGCTGCGCGGTCGGGAGCTCGCCGAGCAGGCAGGGCTCGATCGCGCTCTCGCGCGCCGGCGCGAGGCGCATGCCGAGATCCTCGCGCGCGTAGTGGTGGCGCTGGTGCAGGTAGCGGCCGCTCGCGGCGAGCGCGGCGAGCGCCTCGCGCGCGGGATCGGTGAGCCAGGTCGGCCGGGCGTTGCAGAAGCCGATCGTCGCGAGGAGATCGCGGCGCGCGATGCGTCGCGCGCCATCGACCAAGAAGTCCGAGAGCGCGGCGGGCGGCGCGAAGGGGCCGCGGTGCGGGCCGGCGAGCGCCGGTCAGTCGGGCTCGTTCATCACCTCGAACGCGAAGAGCGCGCCGCGCTGCGACTCGCTCACGTCGAGGAGCGGCTCGAGCACCGCATCGAGGAACGCGCGCTGGTTTCGCCCGAGCACCAGCGCGCCACGCCCGCCGCTCGCCGGCCCGCCTTGGTGATCGAGGATGGGGAGGAAGAGCTCGAAGCTGAGCAGCGACGGGATCAGCCTCACGCGGGCTGCGCGACACGCCTCGAGCAAGCGCGCGAAGTCGTCGAGGAACGCGGGTGGCAGCGGCGGCGGATTGATCCGGGGCTCGAAGCGGAGCGAGTGCGCGTCGGCCCAGCGGCCCCGGCTCGGGTAAGGCTCGCGGAACGGCACGCGCTCACCGAGCTCGCTCGGGTCGCGGCCGACGGGGTAGTTCACGCCGCCGGCGAGGATCCAGTAGCGCACCACGGAGAGGCCGAGCGCACACAGCTCGTCGAGATCGCGGCGCACCGCGTCCCAGTCGGTCGGGCGCGCGCCGGCCCACGGCGGGGGGCGTGGGCCGAAGTCGTGCCCGCAGCTCACCCAGGGATAGTTGGCGCCGACGATGAACGCGCTCACCCCGGACAGAGTAGTGCCGCGGAGCCGACGTGCGCGGGCTATCCTCCCGACCTCGCATGGACCAGCAAGGCACCGAGGAGGCGACGCCGCGCAAGCTCCGCAAGGCGCGCGAGCGCGGCGAGGTGGCGGCGAGCCCGCTGGCGACCACCGCGCTCGTGCTGCTCGGCGCCGGCGGAGCCGCCGTGCTCGGAGCCGAGGCCGCTCTCGAGGGGTGGCGCAGCCTCGCCGTCGCGCTCTTCTCCTC
>JAEZBP010000200.1 GCA_023427125.1 Pseudomonadota bacterium
GGCGTCGTCCGTGCCGCCTCCGTCGCGGCCCGAGTCCAGCAGGCCGAAGCCTCCGTCCTGTCCGCCGCCGAGGCGCCCGGGATCGGGCTCGACGAGGGCGCTGCAGCCCGCGAGCGACAGGACGAGAAGCAAGGAGAAGATGGTGCGCTGCATTTCCCAGACTCCCCGCGGCGGCGCCGCGAGCTCGATCAGAAGCTGCCGGTGATGACGAGCCCGCCGCCGGTAGTGCCGGCGCTCGGGGTGATGGCGAGGCGCGAGCCCTCCGCCGAGGCGGTCTCGCCGCCGCCGTCCATCCCGTCGACGATCAGGAAGAACGTGGTGACGCCGGCCGAGGCGACGGCGCCGATGATGAAGACGTCCGTGAGGATCGAGAGCGTGTTCGCCGAGTCGGCGGCGGCGAGCCCGTCGAGCCTCGCCTGATCGCGATCGGCTTGGGTGCTCGCGGCGTCGTTCGAGCGCAGGACCGCGTCCTCGAACGAGTCGTTCGCGCCGAGCGCCAGCGGCCCGGTGACCAGCGCGGCGATCGTGAAGGCGACGGTCAGGCTGCCGCCGATGATCACCGCCGGGGTCAGCCGGAAGGTGAACCCTCCGCCTCCTTCGTCGGCGTGCGCGTGCGCGGGCTCCGCCACGACCGCGGCCGCCACGGCGACCTCGGCGGTCGGCTCGGCCGCCGGCTCGCTCTCCTCCACGCGGGGCGCGACCGCCACCGGCTCGTCCGAGCCGCGCTCGAGCGCGATGGCCACGCGCCGGCTCTCTCCGCCGATGATCTCGATCTCCTGGCGAGCCGTGCGGAAGCCCTCCATCCGGACCTCCACCCGATGCGTGCCGACCCCGAGCCGGATGGGCTCGAGGATCGGCGCGCGGCGCGTCTCGGCGGAGTCGATCGTGACGAGGGCGCCGTCGGGCGCGACCGCGAGGCGCACCTCGCCGACCTGCTGCTGGAGGCGCTGCATCGCGGTCTGCACCTCGCGCCGCTGTTGGCGCGAGGCCTCGGGCGCCTCCGCCAGGAAGCGCTCGAAGTGATGGAGCGCCTCGAGCGGGCGGCCGAGGTGCTCGTAGCAGTTGGCCATGTTCACGCGCACCGTCGGGTGCGGCGCGAGCCGGTAGGCCTCCTGGAAGGCCTCGAGCGCGCCCTGATAGTCCGAGGCCTCGTAGCGCTGCACGCCGGCCGCGAACTGCTGGCGAGCTTGCGCGCGCGCGGCGTCGTCCTGTGCGTGGGCCGAGGGGGAGAGCGCGGCGAGGGCGAGCAGCAGCCCGGCGGCGGAGGAGAGGGCAACGCGGATCATCGATCTTCCTTCGGCCCCGGCGCGGGACCTCGATGTGTGCGACGGCAGTCCTGACGGCTCTCGCGGGCGCTCCGCGATCCCGATCAGGGTCTCCGTCTTGCACATTCGGCAAGATTCGGACTGATCCGCGGGCGAGTCAACGCCGCGCGCTGGCGAGGCGCTTCAGGGCGCGCTCGACGCGCACCTCGTCCACGCTCTCCGAGGAGAGCGCCTCGAGCACGTCGCGGACCTCCGGCTCGTTGCTCACCTCGGCGGCCACGCGGATGCGCGCGGGCCCCGAGGGCTCGGCGCGGAGCGCGAGCGCGGCGGCGATCCGCTGGGCTCCGTCGGCTGCCGGGTTGCGCACGATCGAGACGAGGCGCTCGGCGTCGAGCGCCGGCGCGCGATAGCCCGACTTCTTCGCGCGGGACGAGAGCTCGCGCATCAGCTCGTCGGGCGCCTCGCCTCGCTGGGTGAGCGACGCGGAGCTCGCGCCGGCGGCCTCTCCGCGCTCCACCATGCGCAGGCCCTCGCTGAGCAGCGCCTCGGCCAGCGAGGCGCGCGTTCCGTCGAGGAAGCGGCCGAGCCGCACGCGGCTGCCGTCTTTCAGGCGCAGCATGAGGGCGCGGCCGGTGATCCCCAGCGTGAGCTCGACCTTCTCGATGTCGCGGTAGGGCACGTAGACACGCCCGAAGCGGCGCTCGGCGATGACGCCGTCGGCGCCGAGCACGATGCGACCGCTGCCGCGCGCCGCGATGGCGCCGAGCGAGAGGGCGATCGGCGCGGCGAGGAGCCCGGGCGGGCCGAAGCCCGCCGCGAGCGGCGCGAGGATCGCCGGCCCGAGCCACGCGACCGTCTGGCGCCAGAGCTGCCCCGAGTCGGTCCGGAGCGAGAGCGGGTAGGCGCGCCGGTCACGCGCGCGCGCTCGGAGGGTGGTGACCGCGGCTGCCGCCTCGCGGGGCGACTCGAAGTAGAGGAGCGCCTCGTCGCCGGAGGCGGTGGCGATCTCGACGACGCGCGGCGCGCGCATCCACGCGACGCCGATCTCGGACCAGGGCAGCCGCCCGCGCGCGCGCCAGCTCTCGTCCACCAGCGCGAGCTCGCCGGCGGACGGCGCGAGCGCCAGCTTCCCGCGGATCCGCCTCCGCGCGAGGAACGCGAGCGGCGCCATCGCGGCGGCGCAGAAGACGAGGAGCCACAGCCAGAACAGGCCGAAGGCGGCGAGGGCGCGATCCTCGCCACCGAACGTGATCGCGGCCATCGCGCCGAACACCTGGAGGAAGGCAAGGGCGGCGGGGACGCTCGCGAGGCGCCGAAGCCGCGGCTCCCGGGTGATCTCCACGCGCCTGACTCGTAGCGGCTTCTCCTGCTGCACGGCGCCTCGCTCCACTATACGCCTCGCGGAGCCCGATCGTTCCACCCTGCCTCGATAGCCCCCGCGCTCTAGCCCGGATTATTCACGAGGGCGCCGTGTCACACCGCATCTCGCCGGAACCATTGGCCGTACGTCCGATGCTCGCTCGTCACGTAGGGACACTACGCTCCTCGCTGCGCTTCGGGCGTGCGGCCAAGCGTCCTCGACGAACT
>JAEZBP010000679.1 GCA_023427125.1 Pseudomonadota bacterium
CGGCCGCCCTCGCGGATCGCGAAGCGCTGCTTCTCTTCGAGCGCGACCGGCGTGATGAGCTCGACGGCCATCGAGACGTTGTCGCCCGGCATGACCATCTTCACGTCCTCGGCCAGCTTGATGCTGCCCGTCACGTCCATCGTCCGCATGTAGAACTGCGGGCGGTAGCCGTCGAAGAACGGCTTGTGACGGCCGCCCTCTTCCTTCTTCAGGATGTACACCTCGCACTCGAACTTCTTGTGCGGGGTGACCGAGCCCGGCGCCGCCAGGACCTGGCCGCGCTCGACGTCCTCCTTGTCGATGCCGCGGAGGAGCAGGCCCACGTTGTCGCCCGCTTGGCCGCTGTCGAGCAGCTTGCGGAACATCTCGACGCCCGTGACCGTGGTCTTGCGGGTGTCGGCGAAGCCGACGATCTCGACCTCGTCGCCCGTCTTGATCACGCCGCGCTCGATGCGGCCGGTCACCACGGTGCCGCGGCCCTTGATCGAGAACACGTCCTCGATCGCCAGGAGGAAGGGCTTGTCGGTCTCGCGGACCGGCTCCGGGATGAACGAGTCGATGGCCGAGACGAGCTCGACGATCGAGTTCACGCCCATCTCCTTGCCCTGCAGCGCGAGGAGCGCCGAGCCGCGGATGACCGGGGCGTCGTCGCCGCTGAACTGGTAGCTGTTCAGGAGATCGCGGACCTCCATCTCGACCAGCTCGAGCAGATCCGGATCGTCGACCGCGTCCACCTTGTTGAGGAAGACGACGATGCGCGGCACGCCGACCTGGCGCGCAAGGAGCACGTGCTCCTTGGTCTGCGGCATCGGGCCGTCGAGCGCGCTGACCGCCAGGATCGCGCCGTCCCTCTGCGCGGCGCCGGTGATCATGTTCTTCACGTAGTCGGCGTGGCCTGGGCAGTCGACGTGCGCGTAGTGCCGGTTGTCCGACTCGTACTCCACGTGGCTGGTGGCGATCGTGACGATCTTCGTGTCGTCGCGGACCGTGCCGCCCTTGGCGATGTCCGAGTAGGAGATCGCCTTGCCGCCGTGCTTGTCGCTCATCACCTTGGTGATGGCGGCCGTCAGCGTGGTCTTGCCGTGGTCGATGTGACCGATGGTGCCCACGTTGACGTGCGGCTTGTTCCGCACGAACTTTTCCTTCGCCATCGCTTCCTCCGTCGAGTCGTGGGTCTGAGATTCAGGGAGAGCCCAGGATGAGGTTTGAACTCACGACCTCCTCCTTACCAAGGAGGTGCTCTACCACTGAGCTACCTGGGCGAGAACACTGCTACCAAGAACACTTTCGAGAGCGGGAGACCGGGTTCGAACCGGCGACATTCAGCTTGGAAGGCTGACGCTCTACCAACTGAGCTACTCCCGCGTACCTGATCCTATGGAGGGTGGTGGATTCGAACCACCGTAGGCATCAGCCGGCAGATTTACAGTCTGCTCCCTTTGGCCGCTCGGGCAACCCTCCGGATTCCTTCTTGATTCTCTCGGTATGAGCTGGCGATGGGAATCGAACCCGCAACCCCCTGCTTACAAAACAGGTGCTCTACCATTGAGCTACGCCAGCCACTTCGCGCGGCCCGCCGCGCGACAGGCTAACAAATCCCCGGCCAGTCGGAGAGCTGACTGATCCGAGGCCCGGACGGCCCCGACCCCGAGGCCGCGAACGCACCGAGCCACCCGCCGGCGACGGGAGGGCGCGTTATTTACGAGGCGATCGGCGGGCTGTCAAGGAAGAACCGTACCCACCGGGGACAGCCCAGATTTGCGGGGGTTCTGGGCTCAGCGCGCCTGCGCCACCGCGAGCGGAGGGGTCGGCTGGCGCGGGGCACGAGCCGAGCGGAGCGAGGGCTCGAGCTCCGCTTCGCTGCCGACTCGGAGCCCGGCCGGGAGGTGAGGCAGCGACGAGGTGGGGCTCCCTGTCGCGGGTGCCTCGCTGCCGGCGTCTCCCTCGGGCGCCTCCGCGCCGTCGTCCTGGAGCAGGAGAGCCCGCATCCGGTCGAGATCGCCGCGGGTCCGCTCCGTCCACTCGGTCCGCACCCCCGTCCGCTCGACCATCAAGAGGGTCATCTCCCAGTAGCGGATCGCGTGGCGGATAAGCGGGCGGATGTGCCGCGCGAGCTCCGCCCGATACTCCTCGCGGTAGATCGCCTCCGTCGCGTCGTTCATCTCCACCGTCGGCGGCGGGATGGGCGCGTCCATCAGCGCGTGCCACAGCCGGTCGTACATCGAGCCGATCCGATACCCCGAGGCGGCCGCCCAGTGGGCGTCGGTGAAGCGGATGGTGCTGAAGTACTCGCGCTGGGCGTCGAGGACGAGCCGGGCGCGCGCGTCGAGGACGGCGTGCTGGGCGTGGGCGTCGGCCGCCGGGAGCGCGATGCCCTCCGAGCGCAGCCGCATGGTCTCCGCGAGGACGAAGTTGGCGGCCGCCGCGAAGTAGGGCTCGTCGATCACCTCGTCGCCGCGCCGCGTGCGGTAGTAGCTCAGCGCGTCACGGGCCTGCCGCTCCGCCTCCTCGAAGCGCTCGAGCCCGAGGAGCGCCTGCGCCCGGCGAGCCAGGCCCTCGAGCCGCTCGGCGCTGGCGAGGTCCTCGCGGAGCAGGATCCGCTCGGCCAGCGCCCGCGCGTCCTCCCACCGCTCGAGGCCGATCAGCACCCCCGAGAGCTGCAGCGCGGCGTGCTTCCCGTCGCGGGAGGCGCCCGCCGCGTCGAGGACGCGCTGGTAATAAGGTATGGCCGCCTCGAGCTCGCCCCCCTGCTGCAGACAGAGCCCGGCGTTGTACATGGCCGCCGGGAGGTAGCGGCTGGTCGGAAACTCGGCCGCGATGCGGTCGTAGAAGCGCGCGACCGCCTCCCGGCACTGCCCCTCGTTCAAGAGCCGCGTGCCCCGCTCGAAGAGCTGGCCGGCGTCGTAGCTGTCGAAGACGTACTCGCCGTCGTTGCGCGAGGCGACGATCCGCATCTCCTCCATGGCGACGACGTCGCCTGGGCTCGCGGGGCGCGGAGCGGCGCCGCCGCAGGCGGAGAGGGCGAGGGCGACGGTGATCAGCAGGCGGGTGGGCATGCGAGCAGGACAACGCAGGGGATTCCGAGTTCCGACGCCTCCGCAGGGAAGATTCGGAGGCGTAACAGCGTAACAGCGGCGCGCTCGGGGTCAGCGTAACACTCGGGGGCGATCGTTACGATCGGCGGCCGAGAACGTCACCTTTCTCCACGATTCTAGGGTCCTCGACGGCTGGCACGGACGCTGCTCAAGGGGGTCTCGACTGACGAGACGAGGACCTTGAGATGACGACCACGCAGAACACCGCCGAGCTCCCGAGCGCCCTCACCTCCACCGAGTGGTCCGAGGCCGAGCTGCTCAACCGCATGCTCCTCCGCGACGGAGGGGCCTGGCGCGAGTTCCATCTCCGCTACGACCGCCTCATCTTCCGCTGCATCCACAAGGTCACCGGCCGCTTCCCCGGCTCCATCACGAGCGAGGACGTCCGCGAGATCTACGGGATGTTCCTCCTGAGCCTGAACAAGCGCGACATGCACAAGCTCCGCACGTTCGAGCCGGAGCGCGGCAACAAGCTCAGCTCGTGGGTGGGCATGCTCGCGACGAACTGCGCGTGGGACTACCTCCGCGGCGTGGCCCGCCAGCCGCAGTGCACGACCCTCGCGGACGCCGAGCACGTAGGCTGCGAGCAGAGCGACCCCTACGAGAGCCTGCTCCAGAAGGAGCGCTGGGCCGTCGTGAACGAGGTCGTCTCGAGCTTCTCCAAGAAGGATCGCGTCTTCGTCCGCCTCTACTACGTCGACGGCCTCAGCCCCGAGGAGGTCGCGGAGCGCATGGCCATCTCGGTCAAGACCGTCTACTCGAAGAAGCACAAGATCCGCTGCCGCCTCGAGAAGGCCCTCGAGCCCTCGGCCGTCGCCGCCTGAGCCCGTCCTGGGCTAAGCTCGCGCGGTGCTCGGCCCCGCGATCGCCCTCGGCGGCTACCTCCTCGGCTCGATCTCGCCCGGCTTGATCCTGGCGAAGCGGCAGGGAGTGGACCTCCGCGAGGGAGGCAGCGGCAACGTCGGCGCGACCAACGTCGGGCGGGTGCTCGGCAAGCGCGCCGGGAGACAGGTGCTCGCGCTCGACGCGGCCAAGGGCGCCCTGCCCTCGCTGGCCGCCCGCCTCGCCCTCGGCGCCGACGATCCGTGGACCGCGGCGACCGGCGCAGCGGCCGCGCTCGGGCACTGCTACCCGATCTGGCACGGGC
>JAEZBP010000686.1 GCA_023427125.1 Pseudomonadota bacterium
ACGAAGGCGAGATCGCGGTGGTCATCGGCAAGCCGCTGCGCCACGCGGGCGAGGCCGAGGCCGCGGGCGCCATCTTCGGCCTGACCTGCGCCGACGACGTCACCGCCCGCGATCTCCAGCGCAAGGACGTCCAGTTCACCCGCGGGAAGGGCTTCGACACGTTCTGCCCGTGCGGCCCGTTCATCGAGACCGATCCCCCTCCCCTCGACGCGCTCGCCCTGCGCACCCGGGTCGACGGCGAGCTGCGGCAGGAGGGCGTATCGTCAGCGATGATCTGGAGCATCCCGACCCTCCTCGCGTTCATCTCACGCGTGATGCGCCTCGAGCCCGGAGACCTCATCCTCACCGGGACCCCCGAGGGGGTGGCGCCGCTCGGCGGTGGCAGCCGGGTCGAGGTCGAGATCGAGGGCGTCGGGACCCTGGCGCACTCGATCACGACGCGACGCGTTTCCTGAGCTCGGCACGGGCTCGGCGTGCGTTTCTTTACGCCGCGGGCGCTCGGCCTTCTCGTTCCCGCGGATCTCGGCTAGTTTCGACCCGCTTTGGCGCGGCCCCGCGTGGCACAGGCCTTGATGCCGGCCCGCCGCACTCGCACCCAGGAAGCACCGTGGCCCACCCCTTCCTCGCTCGCCGCATGCTCGCCGGCCTCATCGCGCTCGCCGCGATGGGCGCGTCGGGATGCTACCTGAGCCACCCGGCCGGCGACCTCCCGGACCGCCTCGACGGCGGCCCCTTCGACGCCGGCCCCCGCCCGGACGGATGGGTGCCGCCCGATGGTGGGCGCGACGCAGGGCGGGACAGCGGCCGCGACTCCGGGCTCGACTCCGGCGTCGACGCCGGGCCCGAAGGCGGCATCATCGGACGCGACGCCGAGCCACCGCTCGGGCCGCCGCCCGATCCCACCACCTGCCGCATCGAGCCGGAGATCTTCGCCTTCACCGATCCCGTTCAGGAGACCCGGTGGCCCGACGGGCCGATCGCGCACAGCGACTCGGTGCACGTCTGCTCGACCCCGGTGGTGCTCGACCTCGATCCCACCGACGGGCTCGATGACCCGATCGTGATCTTCCCGAGCTACGCGACGCTCAGCGGCGAGGAGCGGGGCATCCTCCGCATGTGGAACCCGCGCACCCGCGAGACGATCTCCTATCCCGCGCTCGACGGCGAGCTCGGGGTGGTCGAGGCGACCGGCAACGCGGCGGTGGGCGACATCGACGGAGATGGGCGCAGCGAGGTGCTGATGAACGGCATCTTCTCGGGGACCATCGCCGTGCGCCACGACGGCTCGCTGATGTGGGAGTCGCCCTTCCCCACCGCCCGCGACCGTGGGCTGAACTGGGCGCGCACCATCGGCACGGCGGTGACCCTCGCAGACCTCGAGGGGGACGGAACGGTCGAGGTCATCGTCGGCCGGAACGTGCTCGAGGGGCTCACGGGCGAGCGGCGCTTCACCGGCGACAACGCGCTGACGACCCGCGGCACCAACGAGTTCCTCGGCCCGGTCAGCTGCGTCGCCGATCTCGACGGGGACGGCGATCAGGAGGTCATCGCGGGCCGGACGGCGTTCCGCCACGACGGCACCATCCTCTGGAACGTCGAGTCGCTCGGCGACGGGTTCTGCGGGGTGGCGGATCTCATCCCGAGCAGCCCTGGACCCGAGGTCACGCGCGTCACCCGCGGCTACCTCTACATCCTCGCCGGCGAGGATGGCGAGATCCTCTACTCGCGCGCCCTCGAGGGCCGCGCGCTGAGCGGAGTCGGCGGCGCGCCGACCATCGCCGACTTCGACGGAGACGGCCGCCCCGAGATCGGCGTGGCCCACGGGACGGCCTACGCGGTCTACGACCTCGACTGCATGGCCCGCGGCCGCCCAGCCCCCTGCGCAGCCGAGGGGCTGCTCTGGTCGGTGCCGACCGGCGATGACTCGTCGTCGGGGACCGGCTCGAGCGTCTTCGACTTCAACGGCGACGGCCGCGCCGAGGTCGTCTACAACGACCAATACTTCTTCCGCATCTACGAGGGCACGACCGGGCGCACGCTCTTCCAGCAGGCGAGCAGCTCGCGCACCCGCACCGAGAACCCGGCGGTCGTCGACGCGGACAACGACGGCGACGTCGAGATCGTGTTCAGCTCGAACGCCGAGGCGTTCTTCATCCGAGACTTCTGGACCGATCCCGGCGTCGAGATCTGGGGCGACGCGCGCGGCCGCTGGGTGGGGGCGCGGCGGGTCTGGAACCAGCACGCCTATCACATCACGAACGTCCAGGAGGACGGCACGATCACCTCCCCCGAGCCCGACTCGTGGACGGTGCTCAACGCCTACCGGCAGAACCTGCGCGAGGGCGGCGACGTGCTGGTCACGCCTGATCTCTGGGGCGGGCGCGGGAGCTACGAGTGCATCGGCGGCAGGCGCGCGCGCTTCCGGGTCAACGTGCAGAACTGGGGCCTCGAGCGGGTGGGCGCCGGCGTGACGGTCGGCTTCTACCGAGGCCGCCCCTCCTCCGGCGTGCGCCTCGGGCAGGTGCTGACCACGCGCGGGCTCGAGCCGCGCGGCGACGGAGAGATCGTGACCTTCGAGGTCACGCTCGAGGATCCGGTCGTCGACTACTACGCCGTGCTCGACGACCGCACCGACCTCGAGGGCGGCGCCATCGGCGAGTGCCGCGAGAACAACAACGAGGTGCTGATCTGGCGCCCTTCGTGCGAATGAGCGGAGGCGCTTGGCGTTCAGCGCGGGAACGGCTACGCCTTTCGGCGGCAGGATCGCATCGAGGAGGAGGGCGAGGATGAGCGACGCGAACGACGACAAGCGCGGCGAGGACGAGCGGGACGAGGGCGAGGTCGACGAGACCGGCGCGGACGGTGCCGAGCGTCAGGCGAAGGACGAGCTCTTCGAGGCGATCGATCACTTCAAGAACGCGGCCTCGATCCTCTTCGGCCGCGCCGCCAGCGACCCCGCGGTCAAGACCGCGAAGAAAGAGGCCGGCCGCATCGCCAAGAAGATCGGCGACGCCGCCGAGCCCCTCGCCAAGCAGCTCACGACCGAGATCAGCCGCCTGACCAAGGACGTGATGGAGACGGTCGAGGGCGCGGTCGAGGGCGCGACGCGCAAGCCGAAGCCCAAGCGCACGAAGCCGAAGGCGAGCGACGAAGAGGAGTGACGCGGCGAGCGCGGCGTTCGACCGCGCGCGCTCGGGGCCGCGCCCTCACTCTCCGAGGTAGTCCTTCATCCGCGCGATGTCGCCGATCGCCGCGAGCTTCGCGAGGCCCGCGGTCTCGACCTGGCGGACGCGCTCGCGGGTGAGGTTCATGATCTCGCCGACCTCCTCGAGCGTGATGCCGCCGCGGTCCGCGACGTCGAGCGCGCAGGTCTCGGTCATCTCCCACACGTCGACGTCCGGGAAGTTCACCTTGATCGAGCCACGCACCGGGTGGACGTCGATGTAGAGGTGGTACTTGCACGAGACGTACGGGCAGGGCCGCTCCATGTCGACGCAGTCGGCGCGGGTGCGCGGCTTCCAGTACTCGTGCTCGGGGTAGAGCATCTTCCCGCGGTTGAGCTCGGTCTTGCTCAGCCGCCGGATCGAGATCGTGCGCGCCCGCGCTCGCGAGCGGCGCTTACGGCGCCCGCCCGGGCGCGGCTCGCCCTCCTCGTCGAGCTCGTCTTCGCTTCCGTCCTCGCGCCCCTCGTCGCACGCCTGCGCGAGCGAGAGCGCGAGCGAGCCCTCGGTGCGAGGCTCGCTCGCCTGCACGCTGCCCGGCTCGTCCACGTCCATTTGCTCCACCATCGCCTGCTCGTCCATCCTCGCCTCCTCCCGCGCGTCTCTTCGCCCAGAGACCACGTGCGCTAGACCACCGCCCGGGCCATCCGGGCGCGCATCGACATGCGCTTCTCGATGCTCTCGAGGCGACCGAGGAGCTCTCGCCCGAGCTCCTTCGCCTCGCTCAGCTGCTTGCTCGCGAAGTCGTCCTTCTCGCGCTCCCGTGCGCCGAGGACGACGTCGACCGCCGCGTAGATGCGCTCGAGCTTGCGCGCGAGCTCCTCGATGTCCCCGCGGATGAAGAGGAACTCCCGCTGGATCTCCTCCATCGTGTAGCCCTGGCCCATCAGCCGGCGGATCTCGTCGATCTGACGGACCACGCTCGGCGGGTAGAGCCCCTGCGAGCCGCGCCGCTTGCCCTGTCGCGCCACCCGGACGCTCCGAGGCAGGAGGCCGAGCTGCACGTACTTGCGGAAGGTCGCCTCGGTCAGCTTCTCGCCGCGGAGCGCGAAGGCGTCGACGATCTCCTGAACCGTGATCCCACGCGCGTGCGCGCGCTCGATCTCGGCGAGCTCTTCCTCTGTCCAGCTCTCTCGGGTGCCTCGGGGGTCGGCCATCTCGCGCTCCGAAGTCGCGGCCGCGATCGCCTCTGGGGATCGCAGCCGTCGACCGAGCGCGAATGTATTCGCACGAATAGAATCCTGTCAAAGAAAATGTGCAGAGGCAGGACACCATCGCGAGGACGGTCCCGGTCCTGGGCACCATGGGCAGCAATTCATGGGGTTTTTGGGCGTTCT